>JAOUCV010000297.1 GCA_029859555.1 Gammaproteobacteria bacterium | reverse complement strand
CGACTCCGCCCATTGATGTGCTGTATGGCGGTTATTCGAGCCCCAGTTTTTTCAGCCGGTAGCGCAGTGCGCGAAAGGTGATGCCCAGCAGGCGCGCGGCGGCAGTCTTGTTGTAGCGTGTTTGTTCCAGCGCCTTGATGAGGGCATCTTTCTCGATATTTTCCATGTAGTCATCCAGCGGGACTGCACCGGCTGCTGCGTCTGAAGCCGCCGGAACCTGTGGGCTAACCACGGCACCTCCGGGTAACTGCAGCTCGGCCAGGGTGATGGTGCTGTCCTCACACAGGGTGGTCGCGCGTTCCAGGATGTTCTCAAGTTCACGCACGTTGCCCGGAAAATTGTACTGACAGAGTGCCTGCAAGGCGGTTTTTTCCAGTGACAGGTCGGGTTGTGCATTGTCCCGCGCCAGTTTGCGCAGACAATGCTCTGCCAGTTGCGGTATATCTTCACTGCGTGCACGCAGCGCGGGCACCTGCAGCTGGATAACGTTCAGGCGGTAATACAGATCCTGGCGAAACTGGCCGGTCTCTACCAGTTGCGCAAGGTCCTTGTGTGTTGCCGACAGGATGCGTACATCCGTCGGAATTTCCCGCTCGCCTCCAATAGGCCGCACGGCTTTTTCCTGGATAGTACGTAACAGCTTGACCTGCATGTGCAGCGGCAATTCAGCCACTTCATCGAGAAACAACGTGCCGCCTTCTGCTACCTGGAACAGGCCGTTCTTGTCTTTCACGGCGCCGGTAAAGCTGCCCTTGATATGCCCGAAAAACTCACTTTCCATCAGCTCTGAAGGGATTGCGCCACAGTTGACCGGTATGAACGGTTTGTCAGCGCGTGGTCCCTTGCTGTGGATCAGCTTTGCCACCAGCTCCTTGCCGGTACCCGACTCGCCGCTGATATATACAGGCGCCTGGCTGCGTGAAAGTTTCTCAATGGTCGAACGGATATCACACATGGCCCCGGAGCCGCCCAGCAAGGTATCGCGGCTGCGGCGATCGCGTTGTATCGACTCATCAGACAGCTTCAGTACGCTTTTGACCAGGTTGCGCAGTACATTCAGGTCGACCGGCTTGGTGACAAAGTCAAAGGCGCCGGCCTTGAGTGCCTCGACGGCCGTGTCCATGCTGCCATAGGCGGTAATGACAGCCACCGGCAGATTCATTTCCTGCTGCTGGATATGCCGGACCAGGTCGATGCCGTTACCGTCTGGCAGGCGCATGTCGGTGAGACAGATGTCGAATTTCTCTGAGGCCAGCAGTGCGTGTGCTTCTTTCAGGTCAGCGGCGCTGCGCGTGTCTATCTGCATACGCCCGAGTGTCAGCTCGAGCAGCTCCCGGATATCCGGTTCGTCATCAACAATGAGTGCCTGGTGATTCATAAATTCCGTTGTCTATACAAAAGTCGCGACCGGCAGTGTTTCCTTGCCGGTAAAAGTTATGCGGAAGCAGCTGCCACCCCCGGTGGCTGGCATGTAGTCCAGTTTAGACTGGTTACTTTCACAGATTTCACGCGCAATATACAGCCCCAGCCCGGTACCGCTGCTTTTGGTAGTGAAAAAGGGTTCAAAAATCTTTTCTGCCAGCTCCGGCTCAATGCCGGGCCCGTTGTTAATGATATCAAGACAGGGTAGCTCTGAAGAGCTCAGGCGCGTACCGACCAGCCTGATCTGTAATGCAGTATTCTCTCCGGCACCATGGGTGGCAGCATTCTGGCACAGGTTCCAGACGACCTGGTGCAGCAGGCTCGGGTCGCTGTGCACTTCCAGATCCTGTGGCTCCACAGAAAAACGTATCTGCCCGGGTTGACAGTTTCCGCTGTGTCCAAATTCGCCGACAAAGCCCTTCAGCCAGTCATGCAGGTTTATCTGCTGGGGCAGGGAGGTACCCGGGCGTGACAGTTGCAGCACATTTTCGACCACGGTATTTACCCGCCGCGTGTGATTGCCAATGATGGTGATCAGTCGCCGGTCGCTGTCATCCAGTGCTTCGGATTCATCAAGCAGCTGGGTGGCATGGCCGATGGCGCCCAGCGGATTCCGGATTTCGTGCGCAATGCTTGCGGTGAGGCGACCCAGTGAAGCCAGCTTTATCTGCTGCGCCCGCTTCGACATGGTGGCCGTATCTTCGAGAAAGATCAGTGATCCCAGTCCCTTGGATGTTCCCAGCAGGGTGAAATGCGTGAGCAACTTTGTGCCGGTAGCCTCGACTTCCAGCAGAGAAGGCTCGTTTTCCGGAGCATTACGCCAGGCTTGCAGTTTTTTATACAGGTCCGGAGAAAAGCTCTGCAGGGACTGGTCCGGTTTTGCTGCCGGTCTGTTTAGCAACGTGCGCGCGGTGTCGTTAATCAGCCGAATATGGTGTTGGTGGTCCGTGACGATGATGCCGGCCTGCAGGCGCTGCACGATCATGTCATTCAGCTTGGCAAGGTTGTCGATGTCGATGCCGCGACGCAGGGCCAGCGCCTCGGTTTCCTTGATGCGCAGCACCAGCAGGTGAGCGATCCCGGCTGTTGCAAATAATGCCAGTCCCAGCAGGCCGGCCTGGGTGTAACCGGCCGGTCTTTCAGCAACAAGAATGATAGAGCTGTAGATCTGTTCCCCCATGATGGCGATCGTCGCCATGGCGGCAAACAGGAAGGCCATGCGGCCGGGCAACAGGATGCTGCCGGTTGCGACAGAAATGATCAATAACATGCCGAGGCCACTGGCCGGGCCGCCGCTGGCGTACATCAAAAGTGTAATGGCGATGATGTCTACCAGTATTTGCGCGACAGTCTGTAATTCGTAGCCAGGTCGGCGCAGGCGTGCGGCGAAGCCGGCCAGTACACCGAACAGCAGGTAGCCGATGACGGTCAGTTTGTAGACAACAGGGTTCTGGATGCCAAGTGTGGTGTTGTCTGTGAGGTTGAAAAACAGCAATGCCAGCAGGCCGGCGAGGATGACGCGGTAAAAGCTCAGCAGTCGCAGCGGCTTCCAGGTCAGCGCATCCAGGACATTCTGGTTGGGAAACCTGTCTTCATAAAAGTCTTTCACAGGCAGAATCCGGCACTACCACAGGGCCATTGTTTATGCGGCAAGGTCACGATGAGTTGCGCATATCCTCGTCGAGATGGGCCTGTGAGCAATAGCGTTGTTCGCCATGTGTCAGCGCCTCCTGCTCGGGGATATAGATGCCACAGTTTGCACATTGCACCATTTTCCCGGGTTGCTGGCCGGACTGTGCCGGAGGCCGGGGTTTCTGCCACAGTCGTTTGACTATCATGACGATTATGACCAGGGCAATGATGATTAAAAGGGTGCGCATGAGAGATTGTGCTGTGGGTTAGTGACAGGGAGGTATCCTCGGGAATCTT
>JAOUCV010000298.1 GCA_029859555.1 Gammaproteobacteria bacterium | reverse complement strand
ATTTGCATCTATGCATGACGGACTGTGCGCGGATGCGGTCAGCTCCGGCATTTGCATCTATGTGTGTAGGAGCGGCGCCCCCGCCGCGATCAGCTCCGGCATTTGCATCTATGCGTGTAGGAGCGGCGCCCCCGCCGCGATCATGTTTTATCTCGCTGGCTGAACGAAGCTTTAGTAGCTATCGTTGCTGCCAAGCTGGTCGAGACGGGCCTGCTGATCCTCAAGGTCAAATTCGAGGTCAACGATCTCGTCTTCGACGTCTTGCATCTCTTTTTGCAGTTCGTTGATGTCGTAGAGGATCATCACCCGCTGGTCGGACTTGAGGCCATCCGCGATCAGGTCTGCCAGTTTCCGGGCCCTGTTTTCTTTCAGGCCTGAGAGTGCTTGTTTGCGGCTATTGATGCGTGAATGGGTGTTGTTGACCGCGGAGCGTGCCAGGTAGAGTTTGCGGCCGGCGTTGTACGCCTCGCGAAAATCCCCTTGCAACGCTGTCGGACAAACGGCGGCGAGGCCACGGCCGGCATTGCCGAGACGGTAACCATTGTCTGCCTTGCAGTACTGCAGCAGGCCTTCTTCGCGCCCGGCGCGGTACAGGGCAAGATCCGGGACCACGGCGTGTTTTGCACAGTCCTTGCGGTACTCGCCGACCGCGGTGGCGGATTTACCGGCAACACCGTCTTCGTAACCGATCAGGCGCCAGTCAGCAAGCATGCATTCGTCCTTGCCGAGGCTGGCACAGCCTTGCAATAGCGCCAGCAGCAGAAAGGTGCCGGCGAAGCGTGCGTTAGGTTTATTTATCCTGATCATGGTATTTCCTGCTACTGCAGCGTTTAACGGTGGTTGATTGCTTTATATAGCGTCCTGTTTTGCAGAAACTTGGGTATCGCGCACAAGACCCGCTGCTGCAGGGAGGGGGATTTTTGCTGCTGTGGAGCGAGCAGGGATAGAAATTTCGAGTGCTGTGCGTGCGCTATGCCTGGTCAGGGAAGTTGTCTTGTTGCGCGGCGGGCGGCGCTGCGTGCCATGGCGTGTTCGATGATATGCATGGCGACATCGGCAGCGGTTTTCATTAACAGGAAAATGATCAACGTCCCGGTGCTGCTGCCGAGGAAGGTGAAGCCGGCGAGAATCATGAGATGCATGGGGATGATACGGATATAGGGGAAGAACATGATATTACCGATGTTCGGCACCCGCTCCTGTTCCTGTTCGCGGTTGTAGCGGTAGGAGAACCAGTGGTTCAGGTAGAACACGCCGATGCAGACCAGCACATTGAAAAGCGGGAAGCCGCCGGCGACTTTTGCGTCGGCGCCGAGAAAGCCCAGGTAAACAAGGTGGAAGATGCCATAGTGCAAGGCAAAGAACACCGCGGTGTGTCGTTGTGTTTTCGCTGTTGGCTTAACGGGCTGGTCGTTAATCAGGAACCCGGCGGTAGAGAACTTTTTCAGGTCCAGAATGCGGCGCAAGTTGAAGTAGCCGATGATGACGCTCTGGCCCCAGTAGACCCACATTACCACGAAGATATCCCAATGCTGGTAGACGGCCAGGGCGATAGTGAGCAGGTTGGACAGAAGCAGGACCACCACAGAGCGGTCGATGGCAGGATATCTTGCAACTGTGATTGATTCGGTGCGTTCCATGGCGTCCTGTCAGAAATGATAGCTTATTCCCTGTTTTTCGGCATCTGGCCGGGGTTCTGGAGGAAAGCCCTCCCCGGCCATCTCCCCGGGGGAAACCAGGATTCTCTTATTGCAGGGTGCAGTTATCACGGTCGACACCTGCTCTTGCAAATACACTCGTCTGGCTGACACCGAATTTAGCCTGTGGACGACATACGCGTAGACACCTTTTCTTCAGACTCTTTCATTTCTGAAGACCGTGCATTTGACTAAGTGTGTACAGTGTGTATAAATGACCAGCAGGGACACTATCAAACGACTGGAGGCCGAGGGCTGGGTACTGAGTCACGCAAAGGGCTCACATTTTCAGTTTACCCACCCGCAGAAACCTGGCCGGGTTACGGTGCCACATCCGAAGAAAGATTTACCAATCGGCACGCTACGTAATATTTACCGCCAGCCTGGCTGGCACTGGAGATCCTGACATGCGTTACCCGGTGGTGATTCACAAGGACAAATCATCTGACTATGGCGTGACCGTACCGGACCTGCCAGGGTGTATTTCGACAGGCGATACCATGGAAGATGCACTCGTCAATATTGTGGAAGCAATCGAATGCCACCTGGAAGGTTTGTTGTTTGACGGAGAGATTACTCCCGAGGTTCAATCCATGGAGGTTCACCAGAAGAACAGGAATTTCCGGGGCGGTACATGGGCACTGGTCACTGTGGATCTTTCCAGGCTGGCCAGTAAGGCGAAGCGTATAAACATTACCCTGCCAGAACGGGTACTGGCATTGGTAGATGAGCAGGCCAAACGTGAGGGTGAAACCCGTTCAGGGTTACTGGCACGCGCGGCGCTGGATTATATTGGCCGGAACAAGGTAGCCTGACCTGGAATCGCGGGCGAGGCCCGCTGTTACACAAATAGAGACACCTGCAGGAGCGCAACCTGTCGGCGATAACGCCGGGAAAGCTAGCGACTGCTGCGCGGTGGCAGGCCGGTATGCCGGGTAAGGACTTTCTTGCCCTTGGTGCGGCGCTGGTGGGCACCGGCAGAATTCTTGCGGCGCGGGGCGCGATAGGCTTTTGCATCCTCTGGCTGATCTTTTGGAACAAGCTGGTGCTTGCCGCTGCCGATCAGGTCTGCCCGGCCCATCTTGTTTAACACCCCCCTGAGTAACGCCCAGTTGTCAGGGTCGTGATAGCGCAGAAAGGCCTTGTGCAGTTTACGTTGTTCAGGGTCCTTGACGCTTTCTACCGGTGCACTTTTATAAGTGACTTTCTTCAGCGGATTTTTGGTGGTGTGAAACATGGTGGTGGCAGTTGCCATCGGTGACGGGTAAAACGCCTGCACCTGGTCGGCACGAAAACCGTTCTTTTTCAGCCAGAGTGCGAGGTTCAGCATGTCTTCATCGGTGGTGCCGGGGTGGGCCGCGATAAAGTACGGGATCAGGTACTGTTCCTTGCCGGCTTGTTTGGAAAATTTCTCAAACAGCTGCTTGAACCTGTCATAGGTACCAATACCCGGCTTCATCATTTTTGATAGCGGGCCGTTCTCGGTATGTTCCGGTGCAATCTTCAGGTAACCGCCAACATGGTGGGTTACCAGTTCCTTCACATACTCGGGGTCTTCCACCGCCAGGTCATAACGCAGGCCGGAGGCAATCAGGACTTTCTTGATGCCCGGTAACTGTCTCGCCTTGCGGTAAAGCTGCGTCAGTGCGGAATG
>JAOUCV010000042.1 GCA_029859555.1 Gammaproteobacteria bacterium | reverse complement strand
AATAAACTCGTAGTCAATACCCGGAGTAACATCGTGTGCCAGCTCCGGATGTGGACCACCATCCAGGGTAAAGTGTGTTCGCGCGATATGCCTGAGCCAGATAACTTTTGTGGGATGCAGTTCACCATCTGAAACGCGCACCAATTCATGGTAGTGCATATAACCTCGCAAGGCATAATCCACGGCCTTTTCTTCCGTCCAGGTATCGATTGACCCTTTGACCACGTAGAGCAACTCACCGTCGGGGGCATCCGTTGACCACCACTGGGGGGCGCCAAAAGGCCCCGTATTGTAATGCTTGCCCATGAGACCCTTCGGTCCGGCCTGTACCCAGGTATGTCCGGGAAGATCTCTCTCACCATTGGGCCCATCGGGCGGACCCAACAGGTAGTAATCTTCGCCGTCGACGTCCACGACAAAGCCATGCACGAAACCCTTGGCATATGCGATGTTTGCTGTACTGAATAAAAGTGCAATCATGGACAGGATTACGAATATTAGTCTTTTAATATCTACTTGTTCTATCATGTTATCCTCCCTCACTTCTGGTGTTAACGAAAATCACTATCTATTTATAGAGTAAATAATCCAACGAATTATTCCATCCAGGGTATTCCTGATTGCCAAGAAAAGAAAAAAAAAGGGTCAGAGCCCTTTATCTCCTTACAGCAGGCGAATCAATCGAGTCTGACCCCTTTTATCTATTGCTTTACCGCAACTGTTGCCGTTCACCTCGCGGGGAACACAGCCTTCCAGTCTTTCTTCATGTCAACGATGACCCAGCCATTGGCATCTGCCTGATCGAGGGCCTTGTCCAGCGTGCCGACATGACTTTTACGATCATAGGCATACTCGCGATCCGCATCGGTATGATGAACGAACAGCCCCATCCGTCGACCTTCACCAGCCATGGTATATTCGATCATCTGCATATCGGAATCTGAATTGCCGAATGCCAGGATCGGCCGGCGACCGATATGTTCATAGATACCCACCGGTTTGCCCGCCTTGTCGTTGATGAAGTCAATTTTCGGCATGCGAACGAGCGCCGGCTTACCGCCTTTATCCTGAAATTCGGCAACGACGCTGGAACCGACGACCTGTTCCGGCGGAATGCCGTATGTTTCTTCACTCATGGGGCGCATGAACTGGATGCCGCCACCGGAGACGATGAAGGTTTTGAATCCATTTGCGCGCAAGTAGGCGAGTAGCTCAAGCTGGGGTTGATACACCAGTTCTGTGTACTGGCGTTTGAACCTGGACTGCTTGGTCATCGCCAGCCAGCTGGAAGCATCTTGCTCAAACTCAGTGGCTGTCATGCCGGTATGAGTCTCGATTAGTATCTCCATAAGGCCTTTCATTCCCGAAGCGCCGACAGTTTTCATGTCGCCTTCCAACACCGCTTTAAACGGTTGTTTTGTTTTCCACTCCGGGTGCTGCGGCGCGAGCTTCTTCACGCGATCGAACGCGAAAAGAGTGCCATTCGGGTCAGAGCCCTTTATTTCCCGGTCGTTTAGCGTTTGGTGATACAGGCTAATCAGATGAGTAACTTCACTCTCTATAAAGGTCAGATACAGCTCTACGACTTTTGATCAATAGATAATCTAGATGTATTAACTCAATATTTTAATCAATCACTACATATCAGTAGTAAGCAAATGTGACCAGTGTCACACCTTCTTTTAACAGTGCCTGTTACAAAGGGTGACTACCAGCCTGCACCACACAAAATCTCAATGTCCCCAAGGTGATGACCATGAAAACAACACGCTCCACTCTGATTAAAAGTATTGCTGCTACTTTCGCAGCGCTAATGCTAACTGCCTGTGGTAGCGATAGTGGTGGTGGCGGTGGTGGCGGATCAACAGGCACATCGAGCATCTCATTGACTGACGCTCCTATTGACGAGGCACTGGATGTGACTGTGCGCTTTGATGGCGTTGAGTTTCAACCCGCTGATGGCGACCGATTCATGCTTTATCTTGCCGATACAACCGGAACGTGTGAGGTTGTTGATGTCCAGGATTCTGCTAATCCGTGCGAGGTTAACCTGCTGGACTATCAGGGCGTCGATCGGATAACGATTGTAGATCGCGCCACCATGCCAGCTGGTCAATATAGCTGGTTGCGCCTGATCCTTAACAATGAACCCGGCTCCATAACCCTGATTAATGGTAATAATTATGATCTTCGAGTACCCAGTGGTGCACAAACTGGCCTCAAACTGAATGGTGGGTTTATTGTTGCCGTAGGCAACCACACGGACTATACAATCGACTTTGACCTGCGTAAGTCAGTGCATGACCCGGTTGGCTTGCCTGAATATATACTGCGCCCGACACTGCGCATGATGGATAACAGTCAGGTAGGGTCATTATCAGGAATCGTTGACACCAGTTTTTTTGAAGGCGGCGATTGCACCGGTGCTGTTTATATTTTTGATGGCGACACAATTGATGCGCCTGATGATGAAGACGGCGATGGTGGTGGCCCTGACCCAATTACCACGGTAATGGTACCGGATGATGGAACCCATGAATATATGGTGGGATTTCTTACCGAAGGTGACTACATCACTGCTTTCACCTGCGATGCATTAGCAGATGATCCAACCGTTGATGATATTGCCGAAGACTTCAGTTTCTTGAGCGAGGCTACGGTTACTATTGTTGCCGGTGAAAATACTGTTCAGAACTTCCTGCCTGCACCTTAACCAGGACCTTGATGGCAATATTAGCGGCGGCCTTCGGGTCGCCGTTTTGCATTGTGCTGTAGGTCTCCTTGTGGCCGATGGTGTTGAAAAACTCGGTACCTACAAAACTATGGCTTGGAAAGGTGAAATTTCAGAGCGGAGAGTGCTCTGGAATTGGTTTTCTCACCTTTGATATCAAAGTATCACACTCTCATGCACGTCGTTGAGAACAAGCTTTCACGTGTTCGAGTTTTTCAACACTATCGGCCGAACCCAGAAGTACAGGACCAATCAAATGTTCATGTCCTGGTGTCTTGCGTATGTCCGTAGTTGTCCCGAACCCGGACGAAGGGACTGGTTCTATACAGGATTTGGCTAAACGACGGGAGCCCCTCTCTGCAAGGATAATCGTTGACTGGATTTATCTGTTTATTCTGTAACCAGGGTGGCAAAAGACATTCAGCACCAGATAAAAAAAGCGGCCCGAAGGCCGCTGTTCTTTTTTTGCGTATAGCAAATTCTGCCTTATTTAATCGTTTTCTCCTTTTTATCTGTTTTTGCCGAGCTGGCAGTGCCAATGAAACGCCAGTGTCAGGGTAGCAACCACCCCAACCGAACCGACCAGCAAGGTATATACATGAGGTGATACGTCGACCTGGTGAGAAATGGCTATATGAAGCGTGTAAATACTGCCGGCCAATAGCAGGAATTTCAAAAAACATGCAACAGGGCAGACACTCGCACGGTGCAATAAGTTGTTAATCAAAACTGACATTGCTAAACCTCCATCAATCACCATAAGTAGTTAAGAATAAGATAATCTAACAATATAACGACTATACTCCAGTTTCCTTAACCTGTACTGCGGCATAGCGCCGCACCTTTATAAAATCTGATGACAAGGCCAATAACCCATAAATTTATCTTATGGTAAAGATGCTTGTCGATAAAGATCATTTCAATTCTGGTGACTGACGAAACAGGGTTAACAAACACCGCAGCAGCCGGATTCCTGATACGCGACGTCGCCTATCCGACCAATAGCGGACGATTGATTAGCGGTTTAGTCGTTAGTACTACAGTTGATACATTCAGGGTAGAGTAGTAAGTAAGGATAGGCCTGCCTGTGTCAGGTACTGACTGTTATCGAGTATAAATTTGAGGGTAGCTTCATGCATAAACCAAAACAGCAAAATCCAGGGTCCATGGTATTATTTTGCAGCCTGATAATCGGGGGCCTGTTTTCTGCTCAGACCAGCGCAACTGACGTGAGTAACGGGGAAATGGCGGGTGCAATTCGAAGTGCTGATTATCCCTGTGCGCAAGTTCTGAAAATTGACAGCAAGGGCAATAACGCCTGGCTTGTTCAGTGTAATTCCGGAAAATTCAGTGTTTCTCGCGATCAAGATGGAAATTTCGAAGTCATCCAGACTGACTGACAGGCTCTTGAGTCTTCCGTATTTTAGATGAAATCCAGGCGCCTGCCCTGACAACGGCTATCAATGTTTTTACAGCGCCTGAGGTGACGTTCGTAACAGATCAACCCGAGGACATCAGGCTGCTTCTTCATGGTAAAACGTGGCATACAACACCGGCACCACAATCATGGTTAGCAGGGTGGCAAATATCAGCCCGGCAATAATAGTGATCGCCATGGACACGAAAAAGGCGTCAAACACTAACGGGATCATGCCCAGCGCCGTCGTCGAGGCCGCCATACCCACAGGGCGCAAACGACTGGCGCCCGAGTCAACAATCGCAGCAATCAGTGGCGTCCCCACATCCACCTGGTAATTGATCTCGTCGATCAGCACGATCGCATTTTTTATCAACATACCGGACAGACTGAGAATACCCAACAGCGCCATGAACCCGAATGGCTGGCCCGATAGCAATAACCCGGCAGTGACACCGATTACCGCCAGCGGCACCGTCAACCAGATAATCAACGGCTGCTTGAGGGAGTTAAACAACATAATTGTGATCAACACCATACTCAGAAAAAATACCGGCAAACCTGCCGACAAGCCTGCCTGTGCATTGGCTGAGTCCTCATACTCCCCGCCCCATTCCAGTTCATAGCCGGGTGGCAGCTCAAGCGCCTCAACCTGCGGTGCCACACGGGCATACAAGGCAGTTGCATAACCTTCATCCGGGTCTGCAAAGACCGTAATCGTCGGCTTGCGGTTACGCCGTTGAATAATCTCGTCTTCAAACACCGTTTCGAATCCGGATACCACCTGGCGTATTGGAATCCTTGCCTCTGCAGCCGGACTCCATATCTGCAGGTCGCTCATACTGTCAATATTGGTTCGTTCCCGGTCCTCGGCGCGCAGAATAATGGGAAGCAGTAAATCACCCTCACGGTAAACACCCACCGTCCTTCCCTGAAAGCCATCCAGCAATGTATTGGCAATGTCGGGACGCGTGATGCCGTTCAGGTTGGCCTGCTCTTCGGCCAGTACCGGCCGCACCATCTTGACGCGCTGCCGCCAGTCCGTGCGGATAGCCTTGGCGTCATGATCCGCGCGGTAAATCGCCTCAGTCTGCTCGGCGAGCCCACGCAACACATTATAGTCAGGCCCGCTGAAACGCGCCTGAATCTTGCCGGTACTACCCGGGCCCAACTGGAACCTCGAGGTAAAACCCAGCATATCCTCGTAATTGGCATCAAGATAATCCTCAATCTCAATGGCAATAGCATCCATTACATCAGTCGATTCAACATCCACCATTAACTGCGCATAGGCACTGTTGAGTTTCTCCGGGCTATACGTCAACAGAAAACGCAGGCCGCCCTTGCCCACCAGAGACGTTATGTGTGTCACACCCTCGATAGACAGTATGTGTTGTTCAACATCGGCGATGGCATCAACCGTGTCATCGATATGCGTCCCCTGCGGCAACCAGATATCGACCATGAACTGTGGTCGTGTGGAGGGCGGAAAGAAACTCTGCTTGACGTAACCAAAGCCCCACAGTGATGTGGCAAACAAGGCGACTACCAGCGCCAGGGTGACAAACTTCATGCGAATAGCGGCCTGCAGGAAGTTTTTGTACAGCGAGTACACGCGACCACTGTAGGGATCTTCCGTAGTTTCACCCTTTTTGTTTTCGGGTGCCTTAAGGAACATCACGCACAACAGCGGCGTCAACGTGACCGCGGTGACCCAGCTGAGCAATAACGAGATCATGACAACCTGGAACAACGAGCGGCAAAACTCGCCGGTGTTGTCATCCGAGGTACCGATAGCGGCGAACGCCAGTATCGCGATTATGGTGGCACCCAGCAGCGGGATCGCCGTCTGTTTGACAATTTCGATAGAACCTTTCTTGGCATCAATGCCTTTTTCAAGGCGCACCAGCACGCCATCCACAACAACAATGGCATTATCGACCAGCATCCCCAGCGCGATAATCAGCGCACCCAGGGAAATACGCTCCAGTGCGACTTCCATCGGTGACATAAAGATAAAAGTACCTGCTATTGTCACCATCAGCACGAAACCAATAAGAATCCCGCTGCGCAGCCCCATGAAGAACAGCAATACAACAATAACAATCGCAACAGCCTGGAGCAGACTGACGACAAATCCATTGATGGCGATCGTTACGGCTTCAGACTGCATGGATACAACACCGGCCTCTATGCCGACAGGAAGATGTCCTTGCAGTTCAACCAGGCGATGCTCAAGGGCCTGCCCCATCTTGACAACGTTACCGCCTGCTACCGTTGAGATACCCAGGCCAATCGCTTCCCTGCCATCGTAGCGGATCAAGTGGTCCTGCGGTTCCACGTAGCCGCGTCTGACATTGGCGACGTCTCGCAAATAGATCTGTTCCTCACCACCGCCACTTATAAGGATAGATTCAAAATGACTGACTTCGGTAAGTTCACCGGTCGGATTGATGGTGATGAATTCAGTTCCTACCTTCACCCGGCCTGCATCGGTCACTACATTCTTCTGGCGCAGTTCGGCAATAATAGCGTCATCAGATATACCAAGCTGCGACATGCGATCGCGGTTCAGCTCGACATAAACTGCCTCGACACGTTCGCCGTAGGTATCAATCTTGCCAACATCACGAACCAGTAACAGCTCCCGACGCAGCATATCGACAACATCCTTGATTTCGGCATAGCTGTAACCGTCACCGTAAATCGCTACAAAAATCCCGTATACATCACCGTAGTCATCCACCACGATGGAAGTACCGGCACCCGGCGGCAAATCATCCTGGACATCGCCAATCTTGCGACGCAATTCATCCCAGACCTGCTGCAGGTCTTCCTTCTGATACTTGTCTTTTATTGTGACGGTTATTGTAGAGAGCCCACGATCGGATTTTGATTCAATGAATTTAAGCTGCCCCATTTGTTGTGCAGCCTTCTCCAGCCGGTCAGTCACCTCTTCTTCAACTTCGGCAGCAGAAGCACCCTGATAGGGAGTTATTATCAGTGCTTCCTTGATGGTAAATTCCGGGTCTTCCAGACGACTAAGGCCATCGTAGCTGAGCAGACCGGCACCCAGCATGACAAAAGTCAGTACCAGCGTGATAACCCGCCGTTCAATCGAGAATTTTGCAATATTCATAGGGGAATTGCCGGTGCTTATTTATCGAGCGGGCGGACTGTCATACCCTTTTCCAAATGGGCTGCTCCGCTTATGGCGATCAGTTCACCGTCTTCAAGACCACTGGTTATCCGAACATCAGCGCCAGTCATCTCTCCCAGCGTCACCGCGGCACGTGACACCTTCATGGTGTCCGCATCCACACGCCATACATAGGCATCGCCGTTTTCATCTGCGGCGATTGCAACTGTCGGAACAAGTATGCCGGATGTTCTCAGCATGCTATCCAGCACATCCGCAGACGGGTACAGTACGACCCGCGCCGTCATGCCGGGCAGTATGTTATAAGCAGCAGGGTTCTCAAAAGTGAAAGTAGCCTTATAGGTACGGGTTACCGGGTCTGCCGTTGTCGTAAATGACTTCAGCGTTGCAGAAAACAACTTTCCCGGAATCGAACTGACAGCAATTTCCGGTTTAATCAGTTCGTTGCGTTGCTGCAGTGATATTCCCGGCTTCATGTGAATAAAATCCCGTTCAGGTACATTGGCATCAATCTCCAGGGTAGAGGTATCCTGAAAAATCAGGATAGACTCTTTTGCCCGTACATTCTGGAAATCCTCGGCAATTTTGCTGGCCACCACACCTGAATACGGGGCTTCCAGTACGGTATCATCCAGCGCCTTCTGCGCCTTCACCAGGTCCTGCTCTGCCACCAGGACATCCCGTTCTGTCTTGTCCACCTCGGCCTGCGAGCCTGCACCCTGCTCGAAAATATTTTTGGCGCGGTTGTAGGCGGAGCGCATTGCGCGTCGATTGGCTATAGCGGCATCGCGCGCCGCTTCATAGTCCCTCGGATCCAGCCGGGCAAGCAGGTCACCCTCACTGGCCTTCAGACCGTCTTCGATAGGCAATTCGATAATCCTTCCCTGCACCTCGAAAGCAAGCTCAACATCACGAACAGCGGTTATCTTACCCGGAAACTCCCAGGTAACCGTGTCACCATGCGCACCAATGGTCATGATTTTCACCGGCCTGACCGGAGCTGCAGTTTCCGGCTCCGGCGTCTTTCCGCAAGCAGCCAGTAACAGGATGGCAAGAACAGCTGTAACAGACCAGCTCGCCGTGAAACAGCTACGTATTGTTATCATTTATGTATGCGTCCATTTAGTACGTTTTAGCTACCCCGGCCTGCCGACTTTATCTGTCTGCGCAGGTCGCGAAGTTCTTCGAGCAGATCAAGTGCCAATGCAGCACCCGCCAAGTTTACTTCAAGATCACGCTGCAAGCGTACCACAGTGGTGACTCGCCACAGGCAACCCCCGCTAAATTGCCAGCGCCCGGTCGATTCGCCACAGGGCTCGATAATGCCGTAGTCAACCATGTCTGTAATCACTTCGGCATGCACATCACATGCCCGGCACAGGTCGGCAAGGGTGAGCAACTGGTCATCATCAACCAGGGTGGCCGTTACCAGTTCATGAACATCTTTCATGCCTCCACCCCCATGCGGCTGCGCGGATTGAAATTGAGCTCTTCCTGCATCTGTTTATACAGTTTCCTGGCCTGTTCGGAATCCGCCTCCGGCAAGGCAATTTGCAGCACGACATACAGGTCGCCCGGCTGTTTTGCAGGGATGCCGCGCCCCTTGAGACGCATCTTCCTGCCTTGCGCAGAACCGGCAGGCACCTTGAGTTCCACGGCACCTACAGGCGTAGGCACCTTGACGGTTGCCCCCAGCGCTGCTTCCCAGGGTGCAACCGGTAAATCAAGGTACAAGTCGTGCGCCTCGGCACGGTAAAGAGGATGGGGTTTAAAATCTATTTCCAGGTACAGGTCGCCGGCAGCGGCTTGCCCGTGCCCCGGATCGCCCTGCCCGGAGAGCCTGATCTTCTGCCCTTCACGAATACCCTGGGGGATTCTGATATTCAGGGTGCGTGTATGCGTGGTGACATGACCATCCGGCGTGAGCTCTGGCACCTGCAGGCTTATGGCGCGCGTTGCGCCCTTGAAGCTGTCTTCGATATCAACCAGGATTTTGGCATGGCGGTCCTGCCCACGGGCATGAAAGCCACCCCCTCGAGCCCCCCCCTGCCGCGCATGCCCCTGGCCGAACAATGTCTCGAAGAAATCACTGTAATCGGCTGAATCACCACCGGTAAATCCACCACCACTGAACTCAAAACCGGCATCCCAGTCGGGTGGCGCATTGAAGTCCTGGCCACCCTGCCAGTTGGCACCCAGCTGATCATAGGCGGCACGCTTTTCCGGGTCCTTGAGCACTTCATAGGCCTCGCCCAGTGACTTGAAGCGTTCTTCGGCATCGGCTTCCTTGCTGACGTCCGGGTGGTATTTACGCGCCAGTTTTCGATAGACACGCTTGATCTCGTCCTGGGTGGCATCGCGTGCCACACCCATGACTTCGTAGTAGTCCTTGTATTCCATATGCTGAAATCCCGTGAGTGCTGCAGGCAGCAGCTGTCCTGATTATTTAATGTTTGCTGTTATCCACTGTTTCAGTTGCGGCAGCTGCATGGCACCCGACTGGCGCGCAACCTCGCGACCATGATCAAACAACACGATAGTCGGAATACTGCGTATCGCATATTTTCCAGCCAGCTGCTGCGACTCCTCGGTATTCAGCTTTGCCAGCCGCACACGCGGCTCCAGTTCGCCAGCCGCCTGTTCGTATGCCGGCGCCATCATGGTGCAGGGGCCGCACCAGGGTGCCCAGAAATCCACTACTACCGGGATGTCACTGCGCGTCAGCTGCTGGTTGAAATTACCTTCATGCAACTCCAGTGGATGACCGTTAAATACCGGTTTTTTACAGTTGCCGCACAACGGTCGATCGCCGAGCCGGTTGGTTGGAAGCCGGTTTACCGTATTGCACTGCGGGCAAACAATATTGCTTGTCTCTGTCATGTCTTTATCCGTATCTACCTCTTGTATTGATCTGGAAATCTGCCCTGCGCTATCAACAACTACAGGGCAACTGAACTACTGTGTAGCTACCGGCTCCATCCTTCTGGATACGGCATACAGGGCAATCCCGTCGAATAAAAAACTCACCCCGATTAGCAGGCCGATAATCCAGGAGGCACCCATGGGCCAGTTCAGCATCACCACGATACCCATGACGAAAGACAGCACCCCGTCAAACATCATAAAACGCCAGCCATTACCCGGTTTCAGCTCGCGCGCCAGGGCAATGCCGGCGAAACCGTCAAACAGGAAGTAGAGTGCCAGCAACAGGCCAATGACAGAGAGAATTACCGCCGGATGAAACAGGATCAACAGCGCCAGCGCCAGCAGCACCACAGGTTTCAGCCACATGATCAGGCTACGCGCCTCACTCAGCCAGGCAATTGAGGCCAGCACAACGGCACTGAGCAAAAACAGACCACCAATAAGTGCATTAATCGTCAGGCTGACAAGATTTGGCAACAAGATACCAATAAGACCTATAACGATCATGACAATACCGGTACGGCGGGCATTGCTGGTAAAACGGTGAATATTTTCAGGTGACGCGTCCAGCAGCATTTTCATAGCCTCCCCTCTCCTTGAACAATTTACTCTTTGTCAGAATCAAACGGCGGCCTGTCATGTTGACGCACCGCCAGCCGAACCGGTCGGCATATATCAGCCCTGTTCGCATACTATAGAAGAGAAAGTCCGCTTTTCAAAATACCCGGCCAGGCTGCGACCCGGCATGAATGAATGACATCACCGGCGCTCGTCAGGAAACGTATCTTCCGGCTAACCGGCACCACCATGGGCCGGTCAACTACACGCAGATACCATTTGCCCCCGGGTGCACTGCCATCGATCTGTTGCGGTGATGTCGACCGCTGACGGCTATAGCGAATAACGTCATCAAGATACTCGCATCCCCGCTACCTTTGATGCCCGGTGACCTTTACCGTCACGTCTGCCCGTGAGTAATTGCGCCGGTTTTTCAGCACTTCGGTGGACTGAATGGCACCGCCCATCACAATAATCGCCGGGGCTGCCGTGCGGATGATCTCAACCAGTCGGTTGCCTTCGAATCCGGCTGACGCGAGCGCCGGTGGCATACAGGAATCCACGCCAGCATGCCATAGACAAGCACGCCGATAGTGGTGCAAATCCAGATCACCGGCATGTGCAGATCTAAAGATGCCTGCACTGACCGGGTAGCACCCCGGGACAGATTTAGCTGCCAGTCCGGCCTAATCTCACCTTGCCCTGCTCCCCCTGGCTAAAACATATTGAATACGTTTTTTACCACCCGTCGTTATCCACCTTTATCTTATAGGTGTAATAAGCCGGGCGAGCCCGCAGCCTGCTCGGGGAAACGATATACCTCATTTCACAGTGCAGCCTGCGGTATTTCTTTTGCAGGAGCAGGCACGC
>JAOUCV010000296.1 GCA_029859555.1 Gammaproteobacteria bacterium | reverse complement strand
GGCGCGGACATCGTAGCCTTCGACGATGGCGCCAAGGCGGCGCGCCGTGGCAATAGCCTGCAGGCCGGCGACACCGGCACCGATGATGACGACCTTTGCGGGCCGGATGGTGCCGGCGGCCGTGGTCAGCATGGGGAAAAATTTGCCGGACAGGTTGGCGGCCAGTAACACTGCCTTGTAGCCGGCTACAGCGGCCTGCGAAGACAGTACATCCATACTTTGCGCGCGTGAAATACGCGGCACCAGCTCCATGGCGAAACTGGTGATGTTGCGCTCTTTCAGTCCTTTGACGTGTTCAAGGCGCTGAAAAGGCAGCAGTAAACTTATATAGATAGTGCCTTCGCGCAACTTGCCAAGAGTGTCCGCTGACGGCGGCTGCACCGCGAGCACCACGTCGGCCTCGCGGTAGAGCGCGTCTGCATCGGTGACAATACGGGCGCTGTCGTACTCGTCGTCGGGGTAATGCGAGCTGACGCCGGCACCGGCCTCGACCAGTACTTCAACGTCAAGTTTGGCCAGTTTGCGGGCCACTTCAGGGATCAGGGCAACCCGGTGTTCGCCGGGCAGCGTTTCTTTAGGCACCGCCAAACGTATCGGCATTGCGACCTCCGATGAGACTTGTCGTGCTGACAGCCCGGGGCAAGTTACACAGATTAATTGATGAAGCTGCTTGTTGGTCAAGCGGCCGGAATATTAGCGTGTTTTGCCGCAAACATTCAAGCTTCAGAGGACTCACGGGCGTTCATCGCTGCGGTCAGCCGACGGGTGAGGGCGGTGCCTCTTTTCTGGCGTGCTTTCAGGTGTCATGGTAGTCTCATACGAATATCGTAATATCTGTATTCTGGTGCAGTGAACGACGCGACTGCAGCTCGTTCAGCAGCATCTTCAGGGGTGCAAATGATGGATCTGAGTCATCAGGTTTTGAGGACGGACGTGTCGGGTATGCCGCTCGAGTGGGTCGGCTACCAGGACGCGGTGCGCCTCTACCATCTGGAGCAGGTTGCCTATACCTGCGGCACGCTGCTGTACCGGGTACACGGCGGCATCTGTGCGAAAACCGGTCGCCGCAGCTTTATTGAAGTGAACTCCATTATTGCGACGCTCGGCCATAACCGCGCCTTGAGCAAGTTTCGTGACCGCTACGTCCCGCCGCTGAATAATTCTGCCTTGTTCAGGCGTGATTCCCACGTGTGTCTTTATTGTGGCGAGACCTTCGGTTACCGCGACCTGTCACGCGACCATGTCACCCCGGTGATCCAGGGTGGCCAGGATATCTGGAACAATGTCGTCACTGCCTGTCGGCGTTGTAATAACCACAAGGCCGGGCGGACGCCGGAGCAGGCGGCCATGGAGTTACTGGCGGTGCCGTTTATTCCGACCCATGCCGAGTATATTTACCTGCAGGGCCGTCGGGTGCTGTCAGACCAGATGGAATTTCTACGCGCACATTTTCCGCGCAGCAGTCCCTTGCACGAACGTCTCGCGCACGATTACGGAAGCATCTCGAACTAAACCGGTACCGTGGCTGATTCCAAATCATGCGTCTATTTGATCGACGCCAGCATCTATATTTTCCGTGCCTACTATTCAGTGCCGGACGATTTGCAAAACAGCAACGGTGATGCAATCAATGCGTTACACGGTTTTGCCGGGTTTCTGGCCGGATTTCTCGAGCAGGTGAAGCCGCAACACGTGGCAGTGGCCTTTGATGAAAGCCTGAGCAGCTCGTTTCGCAACGAGATTTTTCCGGCTTACAAGGCAAACCGAGAGGCACCGCCAGCGGAACTCAGCAAGCAGTTCCAGTTTTGTCGTACGCTGGTACAGACGCTGGGCCTGCCCGACTTTTCCAGTAACCGCTTTGAAGCAGATGACCTGATCGGCACGATTGCCGCGCGCATGCGCGCGCAGGGTTATTCGATTGTGGTGATGAGTGCCGACAAGGACCTGGCGCAGTTGCTCGAACCCGGCGACATGCTCTGGGATTATGCACGCAACCGACGCCATCAACATGCAGATGTGCAGAAATGGCTGGGGGTGGCGCCACACCAGGTGGCAGACTGGCTGGCACTGGCCGGCGATGCCGTCGATAATATTCCCGGCGTGCCCGGTATCGGGCCGAAAACAGCGGCGGCATTATTGGCAGAGTTTGGTTCTTTAGCAGAGATTTACCGGCAGATCGAGACAGTTGCCGGCATGAAGCTGCGCGGTGCCGCACGGGTGCAACGTCTGCTGCAGCAACACCGGGAAGCAGCCCTGCTGGCCCGCCAGTTGACCGGGGTCGCTATTGATCCTGAGCTGCAGGTGATGGAGGCTGATATTGAACGCGCTGCAGTATCGGCCGAGTCAATTACAGCGGCCTGTGAAGTCCTTGGACTGGGACGCATGACGGCTGCACGGCTGGTGCGTTCGTCCCTGTCTGCCTAGTGACTCCCGGGTGCTGTTATTGCCGGCAAGGCCGGATGTACGTGGTTGCCTTTTAGTTACCCTGCTGCCGCAGCGAGGGGGGTAGTCATCAGTGGTAAACCTTAACAAGGGAAGGATGTTATGTCGCTTTGGGAAGTCATTGCTGCCGATATTGCCGCGGCTACCGGCAGACAGGGCGCAATCTCCGGGCAACACTCGACCGGCGGTGGCTGCATCAACCAGACCATGCGCGTGCGCTATGGTGATGACAGTTATTTCGTAAAGTTAAACACGGCCGGCCTGGCCGACATGTTTGCGGCCGAGGCGCTGGGACTGCGCGAGTTGCAAAGCAGTCAAACGCTGCAAGTGCCCGAGCCGGTGTGCTGGGGTGACGACGGCGAGTCGGCCTACCTGGTGCTGCAAGACCTGGAACTCGGCAGTCACGGTGATCTGGCTGCGCTGGGAGAAGGACTGGCGGCCATGCACCGGGTGACGCGCAACCGTTTTGGCTGGGAAACAGATAACACCATTGGTTCAACCCCGCAGGTAAACAGCTGCGAGCTTGACTGGGTCAGCTTCTGGCGCATACACCGCCTGCAGTTCCAGCTGGAACTGGCGGCACGGAACGGACATGGCGGGCGGCTGCAAGCGCAGGGTGAACAGCTGCTGGAGGCCTTCCCGGCGCTGTTTGCTGACTACTCGCCGCCGGCGTCACTGCTGCATGGTGACCTGTGGTCCGGTAACTATGCGTTTAACCGTTCTGGCGAGCCGGTGATTTTTGACCCGGCCGTATACTATGGTGACCGTGAGGCCGACCTTGCCATGACCGAATTGTTCGGTGGTTTCGGCGCTGATTTTTATGCCGCCTACCGCGCAAATTATCCGCTCGATGCCGGCTATGGCGTGCGCAAGACCCTCTACAACCTCTACCACATACTCAACCACCTGAATATTTTTGGCGAGG
>JAOUCV010000295.1 GCA_029859555.1 Gammaproteobacteria bacterium | reverse complement strand
AGCAGCGCTGATGGTGAGGAGATCTATGAGTTATTGGATCCGGCGTACAACAGTTGTCTCGGTGTGGTCAGCTCGGTACGGACAGGTCCGCGCATTCAGGTGTGGCTGCCGGTTAGCGGAAGTGAGGCGCTAGCCGGTTTGCCGGAGAGGCAGGAGACGCGGTCGGCCGGCAAAGATTTGCACTGATCGCGAAAAAATTGCCGGCCGGCATGCAGCTGCCGGCCGGCAAGTCACCCTGGTTACTTGATCTCGATATTCGCAGCGTTGCGGAGTTCTTCAACATGCTGCTGCATATTCTGATTGGCCAGTAACATCTTTATGCGGTCTTTTACATCATCAAACGGAACCGGTGTGCTTTCACGGCTGTCATCGAGGATGATGACGTGCCAGCCAAACTGTGTTTGCACCGGGGTCTTGGTGTACTGACCCTTTTCAAGCTGTGCGGCGGCTTCTGAAAAAGGCTTCACCATCTGGGATTCGTTAAACCAGCCAAGTTCACCACCGCTGGCACCGGACGGGCCGGTGGATTTTTCCTTGGCGAGCTCGGAAAAGTCGCCGCCCTTGTCGAGCAAATCGATAATGGCTACGGCTTCATCCTGTTCCTTGACAAGGATATGGCGTGCGTTGAATTCGCTGGTCGGCTTGCCCATCTGCTCGTCATAAACCTTTTTTGCAGCATCGTCGGTGACCGGGCTATTGGCCAGAAAATTCTGGATGGCGGCCCCGGCCAGTGCTGTACGCTCCTGCTGGTCTATAGTCGCAATTACCATGGGTTGCTTGTCCAGCCCCTTGCTCATTGCTTCCTGTCTCATTAGTTCCAGAGAGACCAGTTCCTTGATGATGACTTCTTCGCTGCTGGCTTCAGGCGTATTGTTCGGCGGTTTACGCTGGCCGCCATAGACTCCCAGTTCGGCTTTGGTGATTGGCTGGCCATTAACGGTGGCAATAACGGTTGCGTCGGCAGCTGGTGTTGCCGGGGAAGTTTTCGCCGTTGTGGCAGGGGTCGCGCTGCTGCCATCTGCATCGCTGGTTGACTGGGACTCGTTGCAACCGGTTGTGGCAGTTAGTGCTGCGATTAGTGCCAGGTAATAAGGGTATTTCATATACAGGTACCTTTTCGGGTTGGTGGATTAGGATTCATCGGGTGTTTTAGCCTGAATGCTGAGGGCATGGATTTCACTATGCATGATGTCATCCACCGCGTCGTAGACCAGGCGGTGGCGTTGAATGAGCGTTTTGTCCTTGAAGATGCTGGCGCTGATATTAACGATAAAGTGACCGCCGCCACTGGCGGCACCCGCATGTCCGGCATGCCGGGCGCTTTCATCAATGATATCCAGCTCGGTCGGATGCAAGTTGCTGGTTAAACGCTCACGAATCATTTCAACACGTTCCGCAGTCATCAGGGCAATACCTTTTTGAAGGGCTTTACGGTGACCTGCCGGTAGACGCCGGCGGCCATGTACGGGTCTGCGTCCGCCCAGGCTTGCGCTTCTTGCAGCGAGGCAAACTCTGCGACTACCAGGCTGCCGCTGAAACCGGCAGCGCCGGGGTCCGGGCTGTCAATGGCGGGGTGTGGCCCGGCCAGTACCAGTCGTCCGGCATCCTGTAACTGCGTTAACCTGTCCAGGTGTGCCGGGCGCGTGCTCAGGCGGAGCGCAAGACTGTCCGGTTTGTCCTCGCTGATGATGGCGTACAACACTACTTGGGTTCCTCTTCTGCTTCCATGTAACGGCTGAGGTAGAAAGCCTGGCCGAATACAAACACCAGCGTCAGTCCCATCATGCCGAACAGTTTGAAATTTACCCAGGCAGCTTCGCTGTAGTTGTAGGCGACATAGATATTGAGGATGCCCATGGAAATAAAAAATATCACCCACGCCCAGTTGATACGCTGCCAGACAGCTACCGGGGCAGTGATGGCATGGCTCATCATGCGTTCTACCAGCGTCTTGTCACCGATAAACCGGCTGCCCATAAACGTCGCGCCAAACAGCCAGTTCACCACGGTCGGCTTCCACTTGATAAAAACCGGGTCACGCAGGATCAGGGTGAGGCCACCGAAGACCACCAGAATTCCCAGTGTGATCAGGTGCATTTTTTCAAATCTGCGGTTTTTTAACCAGAACAGCCCGGTTTGTACAAATGCGGCGGCGATGGCCACAGCAGTCGCTACATAGATGTCGTACATCTTGTAGGCGATGAAAAACAGGATGATCGGGAACAGGTCGAAAAGAAATTTCATGAGGGTGTCTTGTCTGTGTTTCTCTGTAAATATCTGGCTGCGTGTCTTGAAAGCTGCTGAATAATAGTCTCTTTTGCCTGCTGTTGAAACCCGTCAGAGTGTTTAGATAGCAGCAGCTGTAATAGTTCCCTGCCGGGTGGAACGCCCGGTATCAGTGCAGGGAGCGATTAACCGGCCACTCGCGGTGGTATTTTTCCATGACCTTGCGGACATGGGATGGATAATCCAGCGCATCCATTTGCTGCATGCCTTCGCTGAAGAAGCGGGTGGCATCTTCCGGCAGTTTGCTGGTCAGGACGGCAAAGGCAGCCTCCATCGACGCGGTATTGTGACTGCGGGTTGCGACGATGCCGTAATTCAGCAGCAGCACCCGCCACGGTCGGCCGGGGTTCATTTTTTCGAGGTCTTCGCTGGTCAGGGCAGAGACGGCATTGATGATGCGTGCTATCACGCTGCTCAGCTGTTCAAGTTGTTGCGGGTCCTGTGTGCTGTTGGCGATTTGCGCAAGGGCATCGACCACGGGTTCCAGCGATTCTAGGCGACCGTCGTGGTCTGCGATCCACAGGGCCATGTTGATGCTCAAACAGGCCAGCGGCTGCTTTTGTTCGCTGAGCCCCAGTTTGTCTGCGATACCGGACAGGGTTTCCTGCAGGCGTAATGCATATTCGCCAATTTCAGTGGCGTCACCGGTGCTACCGGCGCCGGCTGCCCGGGTGTCAGACTCGATCCGGTTCATTACGTCCATGAGCTGTCCGAAGGCCTGCTCCAGCGTGGGCAGGTTGGTTTCGGTACCCTCCAATGCAGATGATTGCTCATTGGCCTGTTTGCAGGTTTCCATGAGGCTGGTGATGGCAGTTTCAATGCCGGTGATTTTTCCGTCCAGTGCTTGCATGTTGATGTGTCCATTAACGAATCACGCCATATTACCGTTTTAAAGGGGCTGCTGCGACCGGGATACCCTGTTTCTGTTGTGTATATTTGGCGCACGACAACGTTCGCTGCTGTAGAATAGTCCGGATGCCTGTCCACTATGACCTACACAGCCATTCGCGTGCTTCCGATGGCACGCTCAGCCCGGCCGAACTGGTGGCGGCGGCGCATGCCGGCGGGGTAGATGTGCTGGCACTG
>JAOUCV010000041.1 GCA_029859555.1 Gammaproteobacteria bacterium | reverse complement strand
TCTACTTCGATACAGGTAATTACGGCGTCATCCTAGTCGCATCTTACCGGTAGCCCAAACGGTTTATTATTGTATAATGTATTAATAATGAATGCAGTAACCCATATCGTTTCAGAAGTTTGAGAGGTCGAACCATGTCTGCAAGCAGTGAACCACTCATCTCCCGTGAGGAAGATATCGAGCGGGCATCGCGCTCCCTCAAGGCTATGTCCCACCCGCTACGACTGAAAATCCTGTGCACCCTCGGTGACCAGGAAATCAGCGTACAGGATATCGTAGAGCGTGTCGGCACATCCCAGAGCAATATCTCACAACACCTTGCCATCCTGCGCGACAAGGGCATACTCGCCTCACGCAAGGACGCCAACCGGGTTTATTATCGCGTCGGCGATGCACGTACCCTGCGCCTGATCGGCATGATGCGGGAAGTTTTCTGCACCCGGCCCTGACTATATTCCGGACCGTTGCACAACGGTAATCAGGACAGGGCCATCATTACAAAACAATAGCGGCCAGAATCGTTTATGGACATCAACCAACTGACTGAGTTTGCCGGCAACCACATGCTGCTGGTGATGGCCCTGTTTGCCATTATCGCCATGCTGATCGGTAGTGAAATACAGTCACGCATCAGCGGTATCAGGGAGCTTGCCCCGGGCGAGGCAATTCGAATGATCAACCATGACAACGCCGTGCTGGTTGATATGCGCGAGGACAAGGATTACCGTGAAGGTCACATCGTAAATGCACTGCATCTACCGGCAGATCCGGCTGACCATTCAGACAAGCTTGCAAAATACCGCGACAAGCCGGTTATTGTTTACTGCCAGCGCGGACAGCGTTCCAGTGGATACTGTGGCAAGCTTAAAAAACAGGGTTTCGAGTCAGTTTACAATCTAAAGGGCGGATTGCTGGCCTGGCAAAAAGAAGCGCTGCCGCTTAGCAAAAATAATCAGTAATTACACCGTTACATTTCAAGCCGGGAATACACCATGTCAGAAGATGATCAACCGAAAGCACAGGCCGATGAAAACAAAACAATCAGGCGCCCTCAAAAAATTTATCTGAAAGACGTTTCATTCGAGTCGCCAAATTCTCCGGAACTGTTCACCACGAAATGGGAACCGAAGCTTGGAGTGGAAATGAACAATGCAGTCGCCGTGCTGGATGGTGATCTCTACGAAGTCACCTTGTCTGTTACAGCAACGGTATCGGTAAATGATAAAACAGCCTTTCTGGCTGAAGTTCACCAGGCCGGTATATTTACCCTGAAAGGGTTCGAAGCTGACGTCCTGGAACGTCTCCAGCAGGTTTACTGCCTGAACACCCTGTATCCATATGCCGGTGCTGCATTATCGGACCTGGTTACCAAGGGCGGGTTCCCGCAGTTACTGCTCCCGCCAATGCACTTTGCAGCGATGTATGAACAAAAGCTGCAAAAAACCCGGGACGAACAGGAAAATCCTTCCAGCGAGCAATAATATTGCCTGTAATTATCTGCCGGTATAGCACAATGAACGACCACACGAATGTGGCAACAATATGCACAGCCGCACAATAACGGTTCTCGGTGCCGGCTCGTGGGGAACCGCTCTGGCGCTGCGACTGGCCGCCAACAATAACGCCACCTGCCTGTGGGGTCATGAACCGGAATTCATGGCATCACTGTCCCGTGAACGCCAGAACAGCAAGTTTCTACCCGGATATCCGTTCCCGGACAACTTAACGATTGAGCCCGATCTGGTGCAGGCCGTCGCCGCCAGCCGTGACCTGTTATTGGCTGTACCCAGTCACGCGTTTCGTGAGGTCCTCACGGCATTGGCTCCCCTGCTCAACCCTGACACGCGCATTGCCTGGGCCACCAAGGGCCTGGAAAATGGCAGCGGCAAGTTCATGAGCGAAGTATTCGAGGAAGTGCTCGGTAGCCGTTATCCCGCTGCCGTGGTGTCGGGACCAACCTTTGCCAGGGAAGTCGCTGCCGGACTACCAACGGCTGTGACCGTCGCATCCAGCAACCCGGCATTTGCCAATGACATGGCCAGCCGCCTGCATGGCGGCAGCATGCGCGTCTATACCAGCGACGACATGGCAGGAGTACAACTCGGCGGCACGGTAAAAAATGTGCTGGCGATTGCCTCCGGGATTACCGACGGTTTGCAGCTCGGCGCCAACAGCCGGGCCGCACTGATTACCCGCGGACTGGCGGAGATCATTCGCCTTGGTGATGCCATGGGTGCCCACCGTGAAACCCTGATGGGGCTGGCCGGTGTTGGCGACCTGATACTGACCTGTACAGATGACCTGTCACGCAACCGCCGCCTGGGGCTGGCACTGGGCAGGGGAACCGGCCTGGAAATCGCGCTGCAGGAGATTGGTCAGGTGGTGGAAGGTTTCAACACGGCAGGTGAAGTGCTTCAGCTGGCAAAAAAATACAAGGTGGATATGCCGATTTCCGAGCAGGTGTACCGGGTTCTGTATGATCAGCTATCACCGGCCGACGCAGTTCGAAACCTGCTGGCACGCGAGGTCAAACCGGAGTCACTCGGCTGAGCCCTGAAACCCTTGCTGGCGCCAGGCTTCATAGACCAGCACGGCTACCGTATTCGACAGATTCAAGCTGCGACTGTGGCTGGCCATGGGCAGACGTAACACGGCGGCTTCACCCAGCTCACCCAGCACCGCATCCGGCAGACCCCGGGTCTCCGGACCAAACAGGAAGGCATCGCCCGCCTCAAATCGAGCCTTTGCGTAAACCGTTGCTCCCCGGGTCGACACCCCCCACAAACGGGCCGGGTTTACGTCCTTGCGAAATGCATCCAGTGAAACATGTTCACGCACGGCCGCCCATTCACGGTAATCGAGCCCGGCGCGGCGTAATTTTTTATCATCGAGGCTAAAGCCCAGTGGATGAATCAGGTGCAGGGCACTGCCGCTATTGGCACAAAGGCGTATGATATTGCCTGTGTTTGGCGGTATCTCCGGCTGGTAGAGCACAATATGAAACATCCAGGAACCTTTTTGAATTGACAGCAGTTTTGAAAATGACTGAAGCAGACCGGCAAAAACTCGCGGTGGATTTCTGCGGGCTATCGCTGGCAACACCGCTGGTGCTGCTATCCGGCTGCGTTGGCTTCGGCGAAGAATATACCCGGGTTGCCGGCTTTTCCAACCGCGATGTCGGCGCTGTTTGCCTTAAAGGCACGACCAGGGCGCCGCGGCTCGGCAATCGCCCTCACCGGATCGCAGAAACACCCGGCGGCATGCTGAATGCGATCGGCCTGCAGAATCCCGGTACCGATCATGTAGTGAAGCACATTCTGCCGTCGCTGGATTTCACTGAAACACGTTTTATTGCCAACGTTTCCGGTTCAACGGTGGAAGAGTATGCCGAAGTCACCCGGCTGTTTGACGACTCCCCCATCGATGCTATCGAGATCAATATTTCCTGCCCGAATGTAAAAGAGGGCGGCGTCACTTTTGGCAATGACCCGGACATGTCGGCGCGCGTGGTAGCTGCCTGTCGCGCGGTTACCAACAAACCGTTGATCACCAAGCTGTCACCCAACCAGACCGATATTGCCGGCAATGCCCGCCTCTGTATCGAGGCCGGCAGCGACGGCTTTGCGGTCATCAATACCCTGATGGGCATGGCCATTGATATCGAGCAACGCACACCGATCATCGGCAACAACCAGGGCGGCCTGTCCGGCCCGGCCATCAAGCCGGTTGCGTTGTTGAAAGTGCACCAGGTCTACCAGGTCTGCAAAGACCACAACATTCCCATTATCGGACAGGGCGGTATCATCAATGCAGAGGATGCCATTGAATTTCTGATTGCCGGCGCCACTACCGTGGGTGTCGGCACGGCCCTGTTCTATGACCCGCTGATTTGCAGCAAAATCAACCACGGCATCATGGACTACCTTGACCGTCACGGACTCAGCTCCGTACAAAAACTCACCGGCAGCCTGACCCTGAATACCCCGCCAGTCGCACCCTGCGCCGGCAGCTAGCCCACCTGTGACCGGCCGGTCCTTACCCGGCCGGTCAAATTACCCGCATAAACAAGTAGTTTCATTCTAAGGTTTTTGCGCGCCCGCCCGATACGTATATCTACGTACATCTGTTTCATCTGGAGCAACCATTGAAAATGCTGAATTTATGCCAGCTGCCGCCGAGGGAGGCATCATGAAAAATATTTACAAACAAATAGTCACAACCGCTCTTCTGGCGGCGACGGCGATGCCAGGCACACTCCTGGCTGAAGCAACATCTGACGACGGCGCCACGCCGTTATCTGCAGCCGCCCGTCTGGACTTCCAGATCAATATCCCGGGCATCCTGCGGTTTCGCGTCGGTAGTGATGCCGGCACCATCGACCTGGTGCAGTTCACCCCGACGGCGGCCAACCTCGGTGACGATACCGACATCGACGGTACCGGTGGCGACCTGACGGGTGGTGAAGTCACGGTTGATTTATTCAGTAATGCCGGACAAATCACCATTACCCCGACCAACAACAGTAGCGGTGCCGGCCTGGACAATGGCCTGGGCGACACTATCTCATACGACGAGATCCTCACCTCAAGCAGTGATGCAGCCGTATTACCGGTACCGGTACTTTCCGATGCCGGCGGCACCACCTCACAACCACCACCCACCAGCGGTTCGCGCGTCACCAACCTGACCGAGTCATGGACCTATACCTATGACAATACGGACGTTTATCCGGAAGGTACCTACGGTGGCGTTAACACACAGGGTGGCCGCGTGACCTACACCGCAGCTTCGCCGTAGCATTACGCGGCACGCAATGACCCGCAACATGCACAGGGCCATGTCTGGAAACAGACATGGCCCTTGTTGTTAAGGGCTGCGCAAAGGTAGCATACAGCGTAACAACGACCTTCCCTGAGCAATGCCATGCCCGGTCACACCCTGCCTACAGTTTTGAAGAGCCTGCTGCTTGTCTGCGCCCTATGGTGCGCAATGGCCGATGCCGTTGTTTTCAACCTGAATAACCGCGCCACCCCGCGCATCAACATCCGTGTCGGCGCCGCCGGCAGCAACATCACAGAAGTAGCCTTTACGGTTCCTGCCGGCCAGATCGGTGACAACAATCCGATAACGGCAGCCGGCCGCGTCAGAATCCAGGTCCTGATCCGTGCATCCGCGGCCAACCCGCTTACCGGCTTCCTGACGGTCGATTCACTCAGCAATCCGCTGGAGAACACCGACCCGGGCAGCACCAGCAGCATCCCGTTTTCGGAAATCAGCTGGACAGCGCGGGACGGAGACATCCCTTCGGGCGCCTTTCAGGATGAAATAGACCAGGACATCGTCAGTTTTCAAAGCTCGCAACGCTACCGCGACTTCCACACCTTCAGTTATGCCAATACCCTGGAGATCGAGTCGGGCACCTACGAAGGACATGTGATCTACACATGGGCGGTTCCGTGAAACAATACTGGCTGCTGCTGACAGCACTTATAGCCTGTAACCCGCTACATGCTGAACGGCTGGATGATTCACTGTCGACACAGCAACAGTTTGACGTTGACCTGGTATGGAAGGAACAGCATGGCACCGAGAATCTTGACACACGCGAACTGAATGCACTGATCGCCAGGGCACGTCGTGTTGAGATCCGCCTGAATACCGCGCCCTATATCGGTCAACGTGGCAGAATTTTTATTACCCTGCCACTCAATATACGCGGCACCGCCGATTCCAGCGCCTTGCGCATGAGCTGGACCACCAACGGCCGGTTCTCGAACGGCTCCCTGACTGCGGGTAATCGTGTCAAGTTGTTTGAGGGTGAAATCACAGAGCGCGTGATGACCGATGTTTTTGATATAACGTTTGAAATCGATGCCCGCCAGGTCTATAACAACCTGCGCTTCGAACCCGTTTATGACATTGAATTATATTGAATTTTGACATGACAAAAAGACTTGCATGCCTGCTCATGGCAATCACCGCAGTGCTGTTCAATCCGGTACTGGCAGACAGTTTTTCAGCGACCGTCTCGCCACCGCGATTTGAATTACAGGGCAAGCCGGGTGAAGTCATTCGCGAAATTGTCGAGATTGACAATGCCGGTGACACACCGGCCCTGTTTGCGCTACGCACTGCCGACTGGGACCTGACCGACAGTGGCGGACTGACTATTTTCCCGCCCGAGTTACAGCCGAACAGTTGCCGCCCGTGGGTACGTATTGAACGGCGAGCACTGCGACTGCAGGCACAGTCGGGCAAGCGTTACCGCTTTGAAATTCATGTTCCTGAAGATGCACCCGCGGGTGAATGCCGGGTGGCGATACTGGTTGAGTCCGGCGATGACAGCGGCATACTGGCGCGTGCCAAAAACATCAGCTTCCCGATTGATGGTCGCATCGCGATTATCATATATGTGGCCATCGGTGATGCAACACCCGAACTGACGGTACAGTCACTGAAGCTGCAGGATGTGAACGGTCGCCTGACACCGGTGGCGATACTGGAAAATTCAGGTAACGCACACGGTCGCCCGTCCGGCTTTCTGGAAGGCCGCGACGCCAATGGCACGCGCATTGATTTCGCCATTGCGCAGACACCGATACTGCCAGGCCGCAGCCGTGAAACCGCTATTTGGGAGGTCATAGCCGAAGGTGCGGAAGCCAGTAAACTGAGTCCGCCGCTACAGCTTGAAGGCACTATTGAATGGCGTGGCGGCAAACAGAAAATTGACACTACGCTGAAATAACTCTTTGTTTATAATAACTATTGCACGATGCGCGTGAGCGCGAAATCGGCCTCTGTAACACCCCGCACAGTTACCGTCAGCGGCTGTGGCCTGTCATCCTCGAGCCCCCACGGCAACGGCAAATCCTCAACCGCGATGCTCACCGCGTGTTCGCCAGCCTGCACGGCGCTGAAGCTGTAACGCCCTTCATTGTCGGTTACCCGTTCGTAGCGATTATCCAGGTAGACAAAAATGCCACTGGCGGCACGCTCACCTGCCTGGCGTACACCGTCACGGTTATCATCAAAAAACACTTCGCCCCTGACCTCACCATAACCGGAGGATCCCGTCTTGTTGCCGGCCGTCATAAATGCTCGCCCGCTACGGATACTGTGCTTGATACGCAGCAACAGGGTCTTCTCGTCGACATCAAACAGCTCATCCAGTACACCGGTATTCTCTTCTGCGCGTGACCAGGTCAGGTCCAGGTGGGCAACCCAGTTCGGCAGAAACTGCCAGGCGCTGCCGAGCACGACGTTGTAGTTGTCCCTGCCGGGGTCGCCGTCGTTTTTTACGTGCGCGTAAGTAGCACTGCCATTCCATTGAAAATCGGGTGTGACATCATGGGTAAACAGCACACTGGCAGAGTCGCGTTTCTGGTCGTCACTCAGGCCGCTGCTCTGCTCATGCGCAAGCGTGGTAGAAAGCGTCAGCCAGCGGTGTACGTTCCAGCTCTGGTCCCAGGTGACGCCATAGACATTGCCATTGTCGTTATTTTTTTCTATGTCTGCACCGGTGATTTCCAGGCGCGTATCACCAAGACCAAAGCGCTGCTGCACATAACCGGTCAGGCGTATGACGCGTGACTCGTCTCCGGCGGCTGCGTTGCGCGGATCGATATCAAGATAGCTGGCGGTACCGCCAACACTGGTGGTACGTTGCAGGCGACGGTTACCGGTAAGGAATAGATTGGTAAACCGGTTCTTTGGTAATGCACTGTTATCATTGATATTGTTTTCGTTGAAGTCAGTGCCCACGGTCAGGTTATAACGCTGCGAGCGCAGTTCCGAGCGGGTATAAATACCCTGCTGGTCATCCGTCAGACTGGCATCACTCCACAACAGCTCCGGCTCCAGCCAGAAAATACCGTAACGCTGACGCCAGCGGCCAAACTGGTTATCACCATCGAGCCAGACAGCATCGCCACCGGCACTGCCCGTCAAGGTGTGGCCCACATAGGTATGCCGCCGGTCGGCACTCCGGTATTGCAACGCAACCGCCCCGGTCTCATGGTCCTGCACCTCGTCAGAATCGTTCAGTGCAATTAGCTGGCCGGACATCAGCCAGCGATCAGTAAGTGCATGGCTGATGTTCATCGTAGCGAGTGTGCCGGAGGTGGTATCAAAGTCCTCAATACGACCGGTACCCAGAGTACCTATTTTTCCCGCACTGAAACGCAACTGGGTATGCTCGTTACGTGACCAGTTTTTCAGCCCGGACACCAGCGTCGAGGGCAGGTTAAAACGGTAACTGTTACTCAGCACCTGATCGGAATCACTGCGCAGCACGCCGGCACTGTTGTCCAGCAACCAGTTCTGGTTGAGTGCAAAACCGTATTGACGCAGGGTCAGACGGCCACCGGTGGTTTCATCATCCGCCGAGTCACTCGAGGGCCGGTCATTGCGTATTGTCGCGAGCAACTCAAACTCGCCGTAATCGCGTGTCTCCCGCCGGGCATGAAAGATAAAGCCGTCCTCGTAGGACTTACCGGCCTTGTCGATATCCTGCTGGTAATGACGGTACTCGGTGCTGTAGCTGCGAAAGCCTTGCGGCTCTTCTGCGTCTGCAAAACCGGGATACAGCGAATCTGCCTCCATGGCTGACGGGTCGATCAGCTGATCAATATAAACGCTGCTATCAGCTGCAGCTGGCAGCTCGCCCGCGGCCTGCCCGGGTACGTCACCTGATGCAGCTGCTAGGGTTGATTCTTCGGCGTTATCCAGTGGCCCCGCCAGTACCGGCTGCATTACCGGTTCATCCCGGGCAGGTGCGTCTGCGATCGTAGCCTTGTCTGTTGCTTCTGCTGCAGCGTTGCTACCAGTAAGCGCCTTACTGGCTATTGCCGCTGCTGCCGGTTCACTTACAGGCTCACTGCTAGCGGCTACCGCTGCTGGCACCGACTCGACAACGGTAACCGTTGCCACCGTTTCATCGGGAGATACATTGCTACGGGCTGGTTCATCGTGGCGTACAGCCGTACCGGCAAGACGCGGCCCGGACTGCCCGACGGGAGGGAGCAGCGGCTGGCTCTGTTGACGGATGTTATTGCCCTGTGTGCCCTCAGCGGCACGGTCAGACGACTGCAGCTGCGTTAATCCTGCGTATGCAAGTGACAGCAGAACAATAGCGGCAATAGCTATACGTATCACCCGCTTAAATCCACACTGCAGACAATGCAGTTACCGGGCGGTCGCGGATAATTTCTGATTCACACCTGCGGAAAGTCATCAAACTTATATCTGTCTTAAAAAACACGCAGATTGAAGCACAGACGCGTTGATGCGTCCATTCAGGCAGGGAAATCCGGGGCTAAGCATGGAGGCATTGTAGCGGCCGCCGCCGCAACTACTGCTGTTCCAGCTCCTTCAGTTTGCGCGTCAGGGTATTTCGCCCCCAGCCCAGCAGGCGGGCCGCATCCTGACGGCGCCCACCGGTTTGCTGCAAGGCAACATCTATCAGCACCTTTTCAAAGTCTGGTAATGCCTCGTCCAGCAGGCGCTCGCTGCCAGCAGCCAGTTGCTGCTGCGCCCACTGTCGCAACAGGCCCTGCCAGTCAGCACCCGCTGTAGCAACTGCAGCGCCTGCAGTGCCCGCAGCATGCAAATCCCCGGGCAAATCCTCCGGGCGTACTTCCTGGCCAGGTGCCATCACCGTCAGCCAGCGACACAGGTTTTCCAGCTGCCGGATATTACCGGGCCAGTCGAGCTGCACCAGCAACGTGGTCGTGTCGCTGGCCAGGGACTTGGTTTCGACCTCAAGCTCGCGTGCAGCACGCTGCAGAAAATAGTCCATTAACAGCGGAACATCCTCACGCCGCTGCCTCAGGGCAGGCAGCTGAATACGAATAACATTGAGGCGGTGAAACAGGTCTTCACGAAACGCACCATCCCGAACCCGCTGCTCCAGGTCCTGATGAGTCGCTGCAATAATACGTACATCAACCTTTTTCGGTGCATGCGCGCCGACCGGGTAAAACTCGCCATCAGCCAGTACCCGTAACAAACGGGTCTGCAATTCCGCCGGCATATCACCAATCTCATCCAGCATCAGCGTGCCGCCATTAGCCTGTTCAAAACGGCCGGCGCGCCGGTTTTGTGCGCCGGTAAAGGCGCCACGCTCGTGTCCAAATAACTCTGATTCCAGCAGATCACGCGGTATGGCTGCCATATTAAGTGCCACAAACGGCTTTGCAGCCCGCGCGCTGTGGCGGTGCAGTGCCAGCGCCACCAGCTCTTTACCGGTGCCCGATTCACCGTTGATAAGCACGGTTGCGTTGGAATTGGAAAGCCGGCCGATGGCACGAAACACTTCCTGCATCGCCGGCGCCTTGCCGATAATTTCCGGCACATCCTGCTGCGACAGCGGTACGCTTCCGGCCGGCTGCTGTGCGCGGGCTTCCAGCGCACGATTTACCAGTGCGACCGCATCATCAACATCAAACGGTTTCGGCAGGTACTCGAAAGCACCACCCTTGTAGGCGGACACCGCACTGTCCAGATCAGAGTGTGCCGTCATGATGATCACCGGCAGATCCGGGTACTGGCTGTTTATCAATTCAAGCAGCTCCAGGCCGTCCATGCCCGGCATGCGAATATCGGTAACAACAACGGCTGGCTCCTGCTGTTTAATGACGGCCAGCGCATTATCGGCAGACTCATGCAACTCTACCTGCAGGCCGGCGCTAGCGAGCGCCTTTTCAAGCACCCAGCGAATTGAACTGTCATCATCGATGACGCAGATTTTCTGGTTATGACTCATGCCCTGCTTCCAGTGGTAGCAAAATGGTAAATATTGTTTGGCCCGGTTCGCTGCTGCATTCAATCAGGCCCTGATGGCGACTGATCAGCGCCTGGGCAATCGATAGTCCCAGCCCGGTGCCTTCGCTGCGCCCGGTAATCATCGGGTAGAAAATCTGCTTCTGCAGTGCTTCATCAATGCCCGGGCCGTTATCAATAACCTGGATGCAGGTTACCAGTCGATGGATGCGAGCGCCGATGTTGCAATTGCGTTCTATGCGAGTGCGCAGCGTGATATCGCCGGCATTATCCAGCGCCTGTGCGGCATTACGTACAATATTCAGTAGCGCCTGAACCAGCAGGTCAGGGTCTGCCTGTGTATCCGGCAGACTTGGATCGTAATCGTGGTGAATCTGCAACAGCTCGCCGGCCTCGACAGATACCAGATTACAGACCCGTTCGAGTACTTGATGAATATTTACCGCCCGTATAACGGCTGGCTTGTTGGGGCCCAGCATGTTATCGATCAGCGAACGCAAGCGATCCGCCTCACCAATAATAATCCCGGTGTACTCACGCAGGGCATCATCCTCGATCTCCCGTTCCAGCAACTGCGCCGCGCCGCGCAAACCACCGAGCGGATTTTTGATCTCGTGGGCCAGACCGCGCACCAGTTCATGGGTGGCCTGCTGTTGTGTGATCAGGTGTTCCTCCTGCTCTATACGCAGGTGGAAATCAACCTTGCGCATCTCAAGCAGCACATATTCTGCCCCCTGCTCATCAGTGATCGGGGTAAAGTTGCAGTTAACGCACAGATCGGGCGCATCCGGCAATTCGAGCACACAATGGCGGTACGTAATCGGCTGCTCCGTACCCAGCATCTTTGTGAGCTGATCGGCAATTACCTCTTTATTCAGGATCAGCTCATGCAGCGGACGACCACAAACATGGCGTGCA
>JAOUCV010000294.1 GCA_029859555.1 Gammaproteobacteria bacterium | reverse complement strand
TACCCGGTAGCCGGCTGCCAGCAACGGCTCCACAAATGCTGCCACCTGGCTGCCCCGCCCGGACCAGCCATGCAGGAATAAAACCGTTGGCCCCTCGCCCCAGACATGTACAGCCAGCGGCAAGTCATCGACTAACAGCGTTTCACTGCGCGCGTCACGCACCCTGCACTTGCCGGCAGCGGACTCCGGAAAACGACGGGTACGAAACCACAGGGCATAGGCCCAGCGACTCATCAGTCCCGGAAATACCCGCCCCAGTGTTGCGAACAGAAAACGCATCGCACGCAAGGCCGGCGGGACCCGCCGGGAACTTGAACGCCCGCCGTGAAATTGTTCCTTTCTAGCCAAGACGGCTGATCTCCTCTGCATAGGCCGCCGACAGGCTGGACCAGGAAAAATCCTGCAACGCCGGCGGTTGTGGTAACTCACCACTATAGTATCTGGCACACAATGTCTTTAAATGTTCCGCAATGGCGACACTTTCACGCGCTGCATCATCCGGGAATGACGCATAACGACAATCCACTGAAAAGTATTCCGGATAGGATAGCCGATCCGGCACTACCGGCACACACCCGGAAGCAACGGCTTCCAGCACGGCAAGCCCCTGAAATTCGTGCAACGCTGTCGTCAGCACGACATGAGAGCCCTGTAACAGTTGCTGATAATCGTCATCGTTCTCAACCATACCCCATTGGCCGATATGTTCATGCAAGCGTGCATGCATCTCTGCAAATACCGGCGGATGGTTGCGAAATTGCTGCCCGATGACATGCACCCTGAAGTCCAGTCCGGCCTGGTGCAAATTCAGCAAGGCGTCGAACAGTCGCTCCGGCGCCTTGTCATACTCCCAGCGATGATTCCAGACGATGGTAAACGGTGCACCTTGCCGCGCTGTCCGCAGTTTACTCTTAAACCAGCATGCCTCCAGTGGTACAGCGATAACACGGCTTTTTTCTGCAATGGATTCAATCACACCGGCAGGCACCGCATCCGGCATCTGCTGCAGGAATCTCGCCGCCCCCCGCAAAAATGAATCACGGTTCCAGGCGGAGTTAAAGACCACGCGTTCTGCAGCAAGCAGGGTGTACAGATTTACCATACGGGGCTCAACCGGTGACTGCTCGCGACGGTCCGGGTAGGCAAACTGGTTTTCATGGCAATACACCAGGGCAGGCAACTTCGCCAGTGAAGGCACCATACCCCTCAATGCTGACAGGTCGGTCATCGAAGTAACAACCAGGACATCATAGGCCTGCTCCAGAGTTTGACGCTCGGAAAATGCCCAGCTCAGGCTGTTGCCGCGCACACGCCACAGGAAAAAACGCGGCGGCAAAGTGAGCACCGTCCACTGCCAGTCGGGAAACGCGGCCACCAGCCCCTTGCGCCAGCGCCGATGACTGTGTGCGTCATAGGGAGAAAGCAGCAATACCCGCATCATGTCGTCGCCGGTTGTTCTTCATTGATGTAGGCTTGCCCGCGATAAAACCGTGCCATCAACATAAACAATACAGCGGTAGCTGCCATCAATCCGGTGAAGAACATAAAATAGTCGGCGCCTTCCAGCAAGCTGCTGCCATCCGGATTCTGGATAATAAAATTGACTGCACTGGTAAACAGGTTACCGAGAGAGATCGACAACATGAAAAATGCCATCACAAAAGATTTCATGTTCTTTGGTGCCTGCGTATAGGAAAACTCCAGACAGGTTATCGACACCATCACTTCAGCCGAGGTCAGCACCACGTAGGCCAGCAGCTGCCAGGCAATAGATGGACTGCCGCCCTGATCAATCGACAACTGCACAGCAGTTGGAATAGCAAAGGCGGCTGCCGCCACAAACAGGCCGATGGCAATCTTGCGCAGCGCTGTCAACGGAAAGAAACGCTCGACCGCCGGGTATACAACATAGGAAAACAGCGGTATCAGCAACATCACCAGCAAGGGATTGGCCGCCTGTATCTGTGCCGGCAACAGCTCCATACCAAACAGTTGCAGATCCATTTTCCCGGCCTGCAGCACCCACGATGAACCGGTCTGGTCAAACAATGCCCAGAACACGGCAATAAACAGGTACACCACGGTCAGCCGACCCAGCGTACCCAGACCGGTACGGCTGAAAACTTCTTTAAGAAAACGACGCCCCCCGGGAGGTACATGTACGAAACGGTAACGCCCCGCCCAGAAAATCAGTGTAGCCAGCAACATCAATACCCCGGGCAGACCAAAGGCAACGACAGAACCGTAACGCTGCAACAACCACGGTGTTGCCAGGCTGGAAACAAACGCACCAAGATTGATAGCAAAGTAAAACCAGGAAAATGCGCGCGCCAGCAGACCCTGGTTGGATTGGCCGAACTGGTCACCGAGATGTGCAGACACACATGGCTTGATACCACCGGCACCCAGCGCTATCAGGCCAAGACCAACCGCCAGCCCCCAACGCGTATCATCCAGTGCGAGCACAAAATGGCCGGCACAATACACCAGTGACAACAGGATAATGGTACGGAATTTACCGAGCAGACCGTCTGCTATCAGTGCGCCCAGCAACGGTGTCAGGTACACCGCCGAGACAAACAGGTGATACCAGCCCCTGGCATCCTCTTCGGACATCACACTCAGCAGCCCGCTTGAATCCAGCAGATACTGGGTCATGAACACCACAAGAATGGCACGCATACCATAGAAGCTGAAGCGTTCCGCCGCCTCGTTGGCAATAATAAAGGGGATCCCCCCTGGCATATTGGTCCGCGGAACCGGGGCAGTGAGATATTCAGACACCTGCGTAATCCTTGTATAAGGCTTTAAACCCGCGTGATCATACCCTGAAAAATCAGCCCCTTGTTAACAGGACTTCCGCCGCCTCTGTAAATCAGTATGATGGCCGGCAGTAAACAACATCAATAAAGCATCTGCTGGAGGATGGCATGGCCGAAACTGTAGAAGAACTGACGATCACATATGAAGAAGATGGCATTGAAACCGTAAAGGAACTGGACAAAAAAGTTCTCACCAAGGGAGCCTGGTCTACGGTAATTTACCGTTACCAGGACTGGAACCGTTCAAAGGAAGAATATGGCCCGGACAAATACTCTATCCGCCGCTACCAGAAACGTAATGGCCAGTACCAGCCCAAGTCAAAGTTCAATATCTCCAGCAAGGACCAGGCTGAAAAGATCATAGCTGCACTGCAGGAATGGACCAAATAAGCCGGTCTTAAAAAATGACTCTGAAAAAGCCGTTGCATCACCCAGGCGGCCTGCCACTGCTATTACTGCTTTGCCTGTTTGCCTCGGGTTGCGGCACCCTGCCTAACGGTGATCGCTGGGGACAGAATGCGCATTTTCCTGGCTGGGAAAAACTCAAGTCA
>JAOUCV010000040.1 GCA_029859555.1 Gammaproteobacteria bacterium | reverse complement strand
GCTGGCAGAAAAACTGCGTGCGTCACTGCCCGGATTACGCCTGCTGAGTAACTGCGGTAATGGCAGTTTCAAAAGTCAGTTTAAACGCGCCGACAAGAGCGGTGCAGAATATGCCCTGGTGATGGGCGATGACGAGGCCAGCCAGGGTGTGTTGTTGCTGAAGCCGTTGCGCAGCGAGGCAAAACAGGAAGTCCTGTCGGTGCAGGATGTGGAAAATCGGCTTGCCGGGTTGCCGGGGATCGTCTGAACACTCTGCTTGCATGACAGTATGGCAAGTTGTAACAAAACGTTTTTTTATGAATACAGGTAACAGGAGTAGTTGATGGACGCTAATTTAACTGATGAAGAACGCCTTGAAATTATAAAAAAGTGGTGGCGTGAGAATGGCAGTTCGATTATTACCGGTGTGGTGCTGGGCCTTGCTGTTTTGTTCGGCGGCAAGGCATGGTTCTCCTACCAGGAAGGCAATGCGCAGACTGCATCAAATATTTACGTGACGTTGATGAGTGCACTGGAGGCCGGCGATGCCGCGGTGGTGGCCGAGAAGACCAGTGTGCTGGTTGCAGAGTATGGCAGCACTCCCTATGCCACGCTTGCTGCACTGGCCATGGCAAAGATAAAGATTGAAGCCGGCGAGCTGAACGATGCACAGGCGCAGTTACGCTGGGTGCTGGATAACAGCAAATCGGACATCTTTAAAGACACTGCACGCCTGCGGCTTGCGCGTGTACTGGTTGCGATGGATGATCTCGACGCTGCCGATACGCTGTTGCAGCAGCCTGCCAGCGGTGCTGCGTTTGATCCGCTCTACACCGAGGTCAGGGGAGACGTTCAAATTGCCCGTGGCGACATGACTGCTGCACATGCGGCATACCAGGAAGCGCTGGCTGCAACGGCGGTCGGATCACCCGGTCGCCACATGCTGGAGCTTAAATACCAGGGCACGCAGGGAGCAGCACAGGAGTGAAGCAAAAGCTCGTAATACTGTTGTCAGTCTGGTTGTCCGGTTGTTCAACCCTGGGTGACTGGGGTGAAAGTATTCTCGGTGGCGAGGACAATGCGGAGCCGCCGGCACCGCTCGTTGAGATCGAAGCCCCGGTGCCGCTGAAGAAGCTCTGGGATATCAGTGTTGGTGTTGGTGATGACAAGCAATTTATCAATCTTGTTCCGGCGATTGACGGGGACCAGTTGTTCATTGCAGACCGCGAGGGCAGGGTGGTTGCGCTTGATGTGGAAACCGGCAAGCAGCGCTGGTCAGTAAAAACAGGCGTTGCCGTGTCCGCTGGTCCGGGTGTTGGTGAAGGCCTGGTGCTGGTAGGTACCAGCGACGCAGAGGTGCTGGCGCTGAGTGCCGTTGATGGTACCGAATTGTGGAAGGTTGAAGTCAGCAGTGAAGTGCTGTCGGTTCCGCAGGTTGATCTCGACAAGGTGATCGTGCAGACCGCTGATGGCAATGTTGCGGCGCTGGATGCAGAAGATGGCGAGCAGCGATGGATTCATGATCGTTCCATTCCGGTGCTGACGCTGCGCGGTACCAGCACGCCGGCCGTGCAGCACGGCGTCGTGGTAGTCGGTTATGCAAATGGCAAGCTGGCCGCATTAAGTGCTGAACAGGGCTTTGCTGCCTGGGAAACCAGTATCACCATTCCCAAGGGCAGTTCTGAAATTGATCGCATGGTGGATATCGATGGTGATCCGATCATCGTCGGTGGTGCTGTCTATGTCACAACCTACCAGGGACGTGTAGCGGTGGTCGACATACAAAATGGTAACCCCGGCTGGACCAGGGATATGTCGTCCAATGCTGGCCTGGGAGTGGATTTTTCGCAGGTCTATGTAACTGACGACCAAAGCCATGTATGGGGGCTGTCGCGCAGCACCGGGGCATCGGAATGGAAGCAGGAGGAGCTGTATAACCGCGGACTCACAGCGCCCGAGCCATATGAAGATTATATTCTTGTCGGCGATGCCGAGGGCTTTGTCCACTTGCTGTCACGGTATGACGGACATGTCGCTGCCCGTGTAAAAATTGACGGGCGTGGCATTACTGCAAGGCCGCTGGTCAGCGATGGCGTGTTTTATGTTTACGGGAATTCCGGCAAGCTGGCGGCCTACCGCCTGGCAGAAAAGTAGCCGGCCGCTGTCCATAGCGCGATTCCCGCTGCGAACCTTTTGATTTTTTAAACACCGATAGTCTCCAGTCACATGTTACCGGTAATCGCCCTGGTTGGTCGTCCGAATGTCGGAAAATCAACCCTCTTCAACCGTCTCACCCGGACACGTGATGCGCTGGTGGCTGACGTTCCCGGGTTGACGCGCGATCGCAAGTACGGTGACGGCAAGGTCGGTGAACGTCCGTTTATTGTCATTGACACCGGTGGGCTGACCGGTGACACCGATGATCTTGAAGGCCTGATGGCGCAGCAATCATGGCAGGCGGTCGAAGAAGCAGACCTGGTGTTCTTTATGGTCGACGGCCGCGACGGCCTGACCGCCGGTGACGAGTTGATTGCTACGGCATTACGGCGAACCGGCAAGCAACAGCTACTGGTGGTCAATAAAACAGATGGCGTTGATGCCGATACTGTGATGGCGGACTTTTTCTCGCTGGGCATGGGTGAACCGTACCCGATAGCTGCAGTCCATGGGCGTGGCGTGGTGGCGCTGATGGATGCCAGCATACCTCTGCTCCCCGGGGCGGCTGTCGATTCACAGGAAGATATCGATGACGAGCGGATCAAAGTTGCCGTTGTCGGTCGCCCCAATGTCGGCAAGTCGACCCTGATCAACCGCATGATGGGTGAAGAACGGGTGCTGGCTTTTGATATGCCGGGTACTACCCGTGACAGCATCTTTATACCGTTTGAACGCGATGATAGTGCCTATACCCTGATTGACACTGCCGGTGTGCGGCGTCGTGCGCGTGTCAGTGAGGCGATCGAGAAGTTCAGTGTCATCAAGACGCTGCAGGCGATAGATGCCGCTAACGTGGTGTTGTTGTTGCTGGATGCCCAGCAGGAAATCAGTGAGCAGGATGCCAGTCTCGCCGGTTATATCGCCGAAAAAGGACGGGCGCTGATACTGGTAGTGAACAAGTGGGATGGTCTGGATGGTTATGACCGCGGCAATATCGTCGAGCAACTCGAGCGGCGTTTGCCGTTTCTTGATTATGCCACCACCTGCTATATCTCGGCACTGCACGGTTCCGGTGTCGGTGATTTGTTTCCGGAGATAGAAAAGGCCTTTGCCTCTGCCATGCGTGAACTGCCAACACCGGCACTCACCTCTATTCTGGAAAAAATTGTACAGGAACACCAGCCGCCACTGGTTCGGGGTCGTCGTATCAAGTTGCGCTATGCACACCAGGGTGGACGTAACCCACCCGTCATTGTTATTCACGGCAACCAGACAGAACGTGTGCCGGCTACCTATAAACGCTACCTTGCAAGTGCTTTCCGTTCGGCCATGAGGCTAAGCGGCACACCCATCAGAATCGAATTCAAGACCGGCAGCAACCCCTACAAGGGACGCAAAAACAAGCTCACTGGACGCCAGATCAAGCGCAAGAGTCGCCTGATGCGCCATGTAAAGAAAAAGCACTAGCAGCAGCCCTGGTATTGTCGGGAGAATGAAAAGTAACTGTCGACATGACAGCCATAGTCCTGGACGCACAGTAAATATCCACGCGTATTATTCTGCAGTATGAAAAATGAGGTGGCAGCTAAGATTGCCGCCACCTCAAAAACATCCCTGTCTGACTGGCGTTACAGGGTAAACGCCTCGTTGTCATCCCTGTACAACGGATGGGCCGGGTGTAATTGCTTACTCGTCGCCAGTGGCAGGTGCCGGTATCCGGTAGCTGGCAAATTCGGCACGACTCAGCTTGCCGTCGGCATCCGAGTCCAGCGTGCTCCACTGCGCAGAAATCTCCGGCAGTGCACCTGCTTCAGCGGCACTCAGACCGTCATCGCTGTTACTGTCCAGATCGTTGAATGTGATAACGGCGCCGTCCTGTGCCAGTGCGGTGCTGCTGATGAGGGTGGTAAATACTGCGCTCAGAATATGTCTTTTCATGTGTCACTCCTGTGTTGATTACGATGTTCCTGTTTGTTACGCAGAACGCTTGCGTGACATGGATAGAGCAAGTGCCGTGCCAGAATAAAAATCAGCCGGCAATACAGGATGCGGGTGTGATGTTTGCAGACAGGGTTACCCGGGTATGTCGTTCGACAGCGACAAAAAAACAGCTGGGCAGGTTTTATGCAGTATTTATAGTGGTTTTTGCTGTCGCAAGAGGGCGACAAGGTGGCCCGGGTGTGAGTGTGCCTGTTGCAACACTATGAATGGCTTAAGGATTGACTGGTTGTTTTAAAGTAATACAGCCGCATTTGCAGCGGCGTTGCTGTGTGCAAGTTAGCTGCTGCAGTGAATGATGCGCAGGTTTTTGTCGGGCGAATCCTGTGCGCGCCGGGCGTTAGCTGTCCAGGCTATTTCAGCAGGGGGTGATCAGACGGCAACTGGCGTGAGGCCCACAGTGCCAGTTTGTGGCGCATATTTGGCAGGCTTTGCTGGCCAAGTGCGAGCGGCACGATAACCTTGTCATGCACCAGCAGCTTGTAGATATATTCGATTCTTTCGTTTTGTGTGTCGGTGGCTTCAAACTCCACCACGCCGCGTTTCTCGCCGTATTCGGTGCCAAGACGGATGGCCTCCTTGAGTAGCTGAGCCTCGTTTTTGAGCTTCTTCATGTTGTTTTTTGCCTCACATGGTTCCGTCCAGAGAAGACGATTATTAGCGAAACATACAGCTATTACCGCTCCTTGTCAGTCCAGCCATCACATTTAATCTGGTTCAGAATATGGCCGGCGAAACCGGAGCCGGCCTTGGCGTAGATATTGTAGGCGGACTCGATACCCAGTTCGTTAAAATCATCAACTTCATCCGGATATTTCGCAGTGGCAGCAATATGACCGGGGTAGTTGTGCTGCTGCAGTTGTTTGACGACGGCAAGATTGGATGCATGGTTGGGCAGCGTGACCAGTACCAGTCTGACGTCGTTGTTTTCACGATCGATGCGGTTGTAAAAATCCGGGTCCGTTGCATCTTCCTGTATCACCCGGCGTCCCGAGCGGGCCTGCTTTTCAATGACGTCACTGTCAAAGTCAATGCCGAGCAGTTTATCGCCGCACTCGGATTTCAGATGGTCATAGGTGCCACTGCCAACTCGCCCCATGCCGATAATGACAACGCGGGCATCGGGAAAGCGCACGGGTTGATCATCAGCCAGGCGTTTATCTCTTTCAAAGCGTATGAAGAAACCATGGAAGCGGGCAAATAGTGCATCTGCGTCCCGGTTTAACGGTGCGGCGAGGATAAAGGAAAATGACAGGGCTACGGCAATCAGTACCAGCCAGTCATCTGCCAGCCAGCCATTGCTAACGGCAATGGCCCCGACGATCAGGCCAAACTCACTGTAGTTGGAGAGGTGCAGCGAGGTTAGCGTAGCCGTGCGTGCACGTACCCTGAAGCGGGTAGCCAGCCAGAAATACAGCGCCATTTTGACGGGCAGTACCATCAGCAGTAGCAGCGATGCCAGCATAATGGACGGGCCTGGCAGGCCTGTCAGGCCGATGCTGAGGAAGAAGCCAATCAGAAAAAGTTCTTTAAAACCCAGCAGTGTCTTTGCCAGTTCATTTGTTTTCGGATGCCCGGATAACATCAGGCCAAGCAACAATGCCCCGAGGTCGCCCTTGATACCAACGGCCTCAAACAGGGCGGCACCGCCCAGTGCCAGTACAAAGCCGAACAGAATCAGCAGTTCATCATGACCGGCACGTTTCATCAGGTCGAAGAACAGCGGTCGCAGCGGGATCAGCAGCAACAGCCCCAGGGCCCAGGGTGTTGGCAGTTTGCCGGTAGAAACTGCCAGGAACAGCACGGCGGCGATGTCCTGCATGATCAGGATGCCGATGGCGAGTCGGCCGTGGCGGGAGGCTATGTCGCCTTTCTCTTCCAGCACCTTGACGGCGAAAACGGTGCTGGAAAAGCTCAATGCGAAACCGATTATGGCGGCCGTGGTGAAGTCAATCCCGGTAAACAGTGGCAGTGAAAGTTGTGCCAGTCCAAGCACCAGCAAGGCGTTGATGAGCACGATCAGCAACATATGGGTGCTGGCAACCCCCCAGACCTCGGTGCGTAGCAGTTGACGGATATTCAGTTTCAGGCCAATGGTGAACAGCAGCAGGGTGACGCCGAGTTCGGCAATCTCGCTGAGAAAGGCACCGCCCTGCGCACCACCGATGTTAAGCAGGAAACCGGCGACCAGAAAACCGACCAGGGGCGGCAGGTTCAGTTGTTTCGCCACCAGTCCCAGCAGCAGCGCGATGGTGATCCAGAGCGGATCGTTATAGTTCAGCGAGATAACCAGTTCGTCCATGATCAGTAGTCAGATGGTGGCGTGGACAAAATGCATTTTATATTTGTCAGACGACCTGCCTGGTTGCCCTTGCTTGCTGTTGTTTTTTCTGTTGCTTGCTGCTGCGATTCGCTGCTGAATACTCATTGGCGTCATCACCCATGTGAGCTTCGCCGCGCTGTTGTGCCAGTTCCATTTGCCGCTGCCGCTCCTTGAAACGGGCTTTTTGTTTTACTGTCAGTTTGCCAAAGCAATGCGGGCAACTGACACCCTGTATAAACTTGTCACTGGCCTTGTCGGTCTCGGTGATTGGCAATCGACAGGCATGACACTGGTGATAGTTGCCTTGCTCAAGATGATGGTTAACTGTGACGCGCTCATCAAAGACGAAACACTCACCCTCCCAGAGCGTATTGTCTTCAGGGATATCTTCCAGGTATTTAAGGATGCCTCCCTTGAGATGGAATACTTCTTCAAATCCCTGTTCTTTCAGAAAGGCAGTCGACTTTTCGCAGCGAATGCCGCCGGTACAGAACATGGCGACTTTTTTATGTTTGTTCGGGTCAAGTTGCTGTTTCACGTAGCGCGGAAACTCGCGAAAGGTACCGGTACCCGGATTTATGGCATTCCTGAAAGTTCCTACCTGCACCTCATAGTCGTTACGGGTGTCGATCAACAGCACTTCGGGGTCGCTGATGAGCGCATTCCAGTCTTTCGGGCTGACGTAGGTGCCAACAACATGTGCCGGGTCAATGCCGGGTTCACCCATGGTGACGATTTCCTTCTTCAGCTTCACCCTGGTGCGCTTGAAAGGAGGAGTATCGGCAAGGGATTCCTTGTAATCAATTTCAGCCAGCTGTGGCTGAGTGTGCAGCCAGTCCAGTACGGCATCAATGCCTGCGCGGCTTCCGGCGATGGTGCCGTTGATGCCCTCACTGGCAAGCAGCAGTGTGCCGCGTACCTGGTTGGCAAGCAGTGCGTCATGCAGCGGTGCGCGCAGCGCCCGGTAATCATCCAGCCGGACAAATTTATACAATGCACAAACAACGAAACGGGACATTTTATTTACCTTGCAGCAGCCGGACTAGTCGAGATACTCAAACAGTTTTACGACTTTTTGTACACCCTTGACACGGCTTGCCTTGGTGGAAACAGCATCGGCCTCCAAGCGGTACAGAATACCCATCAGGTAAACAATACCGTTTTCAGTGACTACCTTGACGCGGGTCGGGTCAAATCCTTCATGTCCCTCGATGCCGAACAGGCTGCCTTTAACTTTCGCGGTGATCAGTGAGTCGCTGCTGCGTGTCATATAGGAATTGGGTGCGGCGATGGTCATTTCATCATGAACCACGCGTACCTTCTCGACGCTATTGGTGATGTCAACGATCTTCATGCGCAGTTCCTCGGTAGGTGCCTGCCCGACCAGCAGTACCACGCCGTTGACGCTGATGATGTTGACATGTACCTGGCTGAAGAGCTCCTTGTCCTCGGTGACGGCAAGGCGGACCTTCAGTTCGATACCTTCGTCATCTATGTAGGCGCCCAGTGTGCGCCGGTCATGCGCCGCATTTGCGCCGGTCGCTGCACCGGTAACGACAACGGCCGCGCAGCCGCCAAGCAGGGTGGTAACGAGGGTAATGGCGAGCAGGGTTCTGAAAAAATGCATGTGTTTATTTCTCCTGTGATGCAATGTGTTGGTCGATCAGGTCACAAAGACAATGTATTGTCAGCAAGTGTACTTCCTGTATGCGCGCCGTGGAATTCACCGGTACGCAAATTTCCACGTCAGTGTCTGATAGCAGTCCCGGGATTTTTCCACCATCACGGCCAGAGAGTGCAACGACGCCCATATCGCGTGTGTGCGCGGCTTGCACGGCGCTGACGACGTTGGCGGAGTTACCGCTGGTCGAGATCGCAAGCAACACATCTCCGGCATTACCCAGTGCCAGAACCTGTTTTGAAAATACCTGGTTGTAATCGTAGTCATTGGCAATGGATGTGAGTGTCGATGAGTCAGTTGTCAAGGCGACCGCGGGCAGGCCGGGACGTTCCATTTCAAAACGGTTCAGCATTTCCGCGGAAAAATGCTGCGCATCAGCTGCAGAGCCGCCATTGCCGCAGCTGAGTATTTTGCCACCCTGGTCCAGCGCCTGCGAGAAGAGTGCGGCAGCAGCGGCAATTGCCGGTGCCAGCACTTCCAGTGACTGTTGCTTGGCCTGCACGCTGTCGTTGAAATGTTGTGTAATTCTGGCGATTGAATCCGGGGCGTTCATTGCTTACTCCGCAGCACTAAAGGCATTTTGTATCCAGTCAATGGCGTTCGATGTGCCGTTTACAGAAACCACGTCAAAACGACATGGTTGATTGGCAGCCCCGGCATGTGCCTGCAGGAAATGCCGGGCACAGGCGACCAGCTTCGACTGCTTGTGTATGTCAACACTCTCGGCAGCAGAGCCGAAGCCGCGTTGACGCCGGTAGCGCACCTCAACAAATACCAGGCTGTCTGTGTCTTGCAGTATCAGGTCGATTTCTCCACGCTTGCTGCGGTAATTACGTTGCAGCAGCTGTAAGCCATGCGCCTGCAGGTAGCGGCAGGCGCGGTCTTCAGCCTGCTTACCGCGGGTTTGTGTATCCATACGGTGTTGATTCTGCAGGCAGGCTGGTCGAGTCTCCGCCGGTTTCCCCGGTTTCCCCGGTTTCCCCGGTTTCCCCGGTTTCCCCGGTAACAGTCGGTTCGAGTAATACCGGTAATCCGCGACTGAATTTTGCACATCGCAGTGAGCGGTTGATATGTCCACGTGCACCGAGTGACAGGTTGCCGGTGACGCCGTGGTAGGCACCAAACATGTTGTTACCCAGTTCTCCCAGGTACGGCGCTAGCCGATAGGCATCGATGCCCAGTGCATACAGGCGCCGGTAACGGCTGGCATTGCCTGGCCACGACGCATTGATGGTTTGTTGCAGGTGATCCGAACTGCCGCCGCTCTCAAGCGTCCACGGCATGTCGCAAAAAATAATGCCGTTCATGTCGGCATCCTTGCCGGCATCCGGCATTCCGCTGTAGACCCGTGAAGTGGTGTACACCGGCAGGGAGGAGGCCCGGTAGAATCGCAATTGCGGACGGATCAGCCGGGCCTGCCTGGAGGAGGCAACCAGGAAGACAAAGTCGACATCCTGACGGCGGCGCGGCTCAAACTCCAGCTTTGTCCCCAGGTGTCGCGATAACTGCTGTTTCCGTGCCTTGCTGTCTTCCAGGTTCAGCACGCTGCTGATGATCTTGCCATGGTCGGTGCGGGTGTTATCGTAGCGTTCGGCCTCGAGGATCTCGCCGCCAAGCAGTTGCCATTCAGTCGCAAAGGCAGCATAGACACGTTCACCCCAGTCGGTGTTTGGCAGTAACGCAATGGTACGGGTGAAGCCTTCGCGCCAGGCGAGGCGTGCTACCTCGCGCGCTTCGTCTTCGGGTGCCAGTCCAAACTGGTACAGTGCTGTATTGAACAGCGCGGTGTCTTCAATCTGGTTGAGTGCCAGAACCGGTGCAGCGAGCTGCGCCAGGCTGGCCAGTGCATGCACGGAGTCCTTGCGCAAGGGGCCGATAATAAACTGTGCGCCGTCAGTGACAGCCTGCTGGTAGGCGGTCACCGTGTCTTCGGCGGTCACGCCGCTATCATATACCTGTATTGACGGGCGGCTGCTGGCGGCCGGCGTATCGTACCAGGCGGCGAATACCCCGTCACGGATGGCGCTGGCGGCGTCACTCAGCTTGCCGTTCAACGGCAACAATAATGCCAGCCGTTCGGGTGCCTGGCCTGCGGCACGCATACTCTCCAGCAGTTCCGGAATGAATGCTTTGCTGGCAGGGTGACTCGGGTAGCGCTGTTGCCAGTGGGGTATCACGTCAGCCAGCGCATCAGGTTGCTGCAGGTACAGCCGGGTCAGTTCTACCAGTTCCATCCAGCCGCTCAGCGGGTCAGGTGGGGAAGTCGTGCGCAGCGTTTGCAATTCTGTGTCGGTTAGGCGATTCAGTGACTCCCAGATGGCAAATTCGTTTTGCAATTGCTGTTGCTGGTCCGTTAGCAGCGGGTCGAGCAGCACACGTTCACGGGCGCTGAGAAAAAATCGTGATTCCTGCAGGTAAGCCTCGGCGCGCAGGCGCCGGTAGTCGGCGACGAACGGGCCACTGGCCGGCACCTCGTCAAGCAGTGACAGTACCTGCACGGGACGCTGGTCAATAATGGCAATGGCGGCCCTGTTGATGGCGTAATGCTGGCGCAACTCGCCGCCGAGTTGTGCCGCCGGCAGTTCATCAAGCAGTCGCGTGGCGCCTGTGTAGTCTTCGCCGCCTATAAGGCTGGCCGCGGCCTGCAATTGCAGTGCCTGCTGGTCATTACCGGTGGTCTTTGCGGCTGCCTGCAGATACAGCTGTGCGGCACCCTGGTAGTTACCGCTGTCTTCCAGTGCCTGTGCCTGCTTCTGCAGGCGGCTGTCAGAGGTGCCCGTGCGTACGCCACTGCTACAGCCGATGAGGAGGGCCGCAAGCAGGGTGACGGTTAACAATTTGTATAAAATGGTCGGTAATCTGTTCACAAGACTGGGGTTGTTGCTGATCCTGCCGGTTATTCATTAAAAGTGCCGAAACTCTACTGAAAAGCCGATAGCGCGTCCACCTTTAATACAGCTACCTGTGGCTGTGAATTTTGTTCCCTTGCTGCGCCAGTAGCACGGCGGCTGATCACGGACAAGGTCCGCGATTTGGTTTGCCTGCATACACCCGGTTGTTCAGCTTCAATAGATGCCGATACGGCTCGCTGTAATATTTGCTAGGATGATGCCGCATGAACAGCGCACAACAAAGCGCCGGGGTATTGTATGTGGTTGCAACACCCATCGGCAATTTGCAGGACCTGTCCGCGCGTGCGCTGGAGGTGTTGCGAAGCGTGCCCCTGATTGCTGCGGAAGACACCCGGCACAGCAAAAAATTGCTGCTGCATTATGGTATTGGCACCCGGCAGATGGCATTACATGAACATAACGAACGGGGCATAACCGCCAGCCTGTTGCGGCATCTGGCTGCGGGAGAGGATGTGGCGCTGGTGTCGGATGCCGGTACGCCGCTGATCAGTGACCCCGGGTTTTACCTGGTACGGGCGGCACGTGAAGCGAATGTGCAGGTAGTGCCGGTACCGGGTGCCTCGGCGCTGATTGCAGCACTGTCGGTGGCCGGCTTGCCCTCGGACCGTTTTTTGTTTGAAGGTTTTTTGCCATCAAAACAGGCGGCACGGCAGCATC
>JAOUCV010000293.1 GCA_029859555.1 Gammaproteobacteria bacterium | reverse complement strand
GGGCTGGCGGAGATCCGCGAGGTGATCGTGAATGCACCGGATGCCGGTTATCACCTGTTGCCTGGCAATGCGGATCTGACCGCCGCCGAGGTGGAGTTGCTGGAGAAGGGTGATCGAGAGCGCCGCCTGCGTGCCGCACTTACCTATGTGCAAAAAGATTATGACCTGATCATCATTGATTGTCCGCCGTCGCTGAGCATGCTGACGGTGAATGCACTGGCGGCTGCACACAGTGTGCTGATTCCGATTCAATGTGAATACTATGCACTGGAAGGGCTGTCCGCGCTGCTTGATACTATTGAACAGGTACGCGTCAGCATTAACCCGGAGCTGGAAATAGAAGGCCTGTTGCGCACCATGTACGATGCCCGCAATAACCTCGCTAATGATGTCTCGGCGCAGTTGCAGGAACATTTCGGCGACAAGCTGTATCGCACTATCATCCCGCGCAATGTGAGGCTGGCCGAGGCACCCAGCCACGGTCTGCCGGTGCTGTGTTACGACAAGGGTTCACGCGGCGCACGCGCCTACCTGGCGCTGGCGGGCGAGTATCTGCGGCGACATGCCGATGAGGAGATACAAACAACGGCAGAGACCGGCGTTGCCTGACAATCCTGCGGATCAGCATCTTCCTGATTAACAATCACTGAATCAAATAAACGGTAACTGACATGGCAGCAAAAAAACGCGGTTTGGGCAGGGGTCTGGATGCATTGCTGGGTGGGGCGGCAACACGTGCGGCACCAGCAGCAGGCGCAGAAGCTGCGGCCTCGACAGCTCCCGAACTGACGGCGGTAGCGGATACTGAAAACCTTGCGGCAACAACTGCCGTTGATGGGTCCTTGCGGATGCTGCCGGTCGACATGATCGTGCGCGGCAAGTACCAGCCGCGTATCGATATGCACCAGGAATCATTGCAGGACCTGGCTGATTCAATCAGTGCACAGGGCGTGGTGCAGCCGATCGTGGTGCGTTCGATCGGCGAGGGTCGGTTTGAAATTATTGCCGGCGAGCGTCGCTGGCGTGCCTCGCAGCTGGCCGGCCTGCACGAGATACCGGCGGTAGTACGCGAGGTGGAAGACCGCGCCGCCATCGCCATTGCGCTGATCGAAAATATCCAGCGTGAGGATTTGAATCCGCTGGAAGAGGCGCGTGCGCTGGAGCGGCTGATCCGGGAATTTGAAATTACCCACGAGCAGGCAGCAGAGGCCGTGGGTCGGTCACGTGCGGCGGTTTCCAATCTGTTACGCCTGCTGGAGCTGGAAGATGTCGTCAAGGACATGGTTGAAAAGGGTGCCCTGGAAATGGGGCATGCACGGGCCTTGCTGGCACTGCGCGGGGCACAGCAGGTGCAAGCAGCACACCAGGTCGTCAACCGCGGACTGACGGTGCGCGCCACCGAGGGACTGGTGAAATCGGTGCAGCGGCCAGCGCCGGTCAAAGCGGCTCCGACCAAAAAAGACGCTAACATTCAACATCTTGAAACCAGTCTTGCCGACAGGCTGGGTGCCAGTGTGGCCATCCGGCCGGGGCGTGGCGGCAAGGGAAAACTGGAAATCAGTTACAACAGCCTCGACGAACTCGACGGAATTCTTGAACACATTCAGTAGCAGATGAAACGGCTGCCCGCGCTGCGAGCATTGCTGTCGGGTACTGTTACGCGGATGATCGTTACATGAAAGAACCCGTCGAAAAAACCCGCCTGCGGGATCGCATCTACAATTATTTTCCAACGCTGGAACGCGACGAACGCAAGCATCTGGCCGAGCGCATTGCGGTCGGTGCAGATGGCGGTGTCGACTTCTTTGTGATGATGTTGCTGGCCGCAACACTGGCCTCGCTGGGTTTGCTGGAAGGCTCCACCGCGGTAGTGATTGGCGCCATGCTGGTTGCGCCGTTAATGGGGCCGTTACTGGCAGCCGGGTTTGCACTGGCACAGGGAAATCTGCGGCTGTTTCGTGATGCGCTTGGCGTCAGCGCACTGGGTATCTTCATCGGCCTGGCGGCCTCGCTGTTTATCGGGGCACTGAATCCCGGTTTTGAGCCGTCCATGGAAATCGAGGCACGCGGCGATCCGGACGTGCTGGATCTGCTGATTGCGCTGGCCTCCGGGATGGTGGCGGCCTATGCCATGGGGCGGCATAATGTGGCCGGCACGCTGGCCGGTGTTGCCATCGCTGCTGCGCTGTTGCCGCCACTGGCTGTAATCGGCATTGGTCTTACCAATGACAGCCTGTTCGTTGCCGGTAATGCTGCCATCCTGTTTGCGACCAACCTGGTGGCTATTATTCTCGGTGCTTCGCTGGTTTTTCGGCTGCTGGGTTTGCATGTATCAATCGGCGCCAGTGCCTCTGGTACGCCGCGCTGGGTGCGCCGGGTGACACTGACGCTGGCCTTGCTGGTGGTCATACTGTCAGCGCCCCTGTTGCTGAATGTGCTGGAAAAAAATCGCAGCGGACAGATGCGGCCGGCGGCCTATCCGGTTTCTGTGGCGGTACGCAAGGCCATTAGGGGGTACCTGGAACAGCACCCGGAATTGCATTTGATTGAGGCAGCCCGCCAGAGCACTGCACCGGAGGCTGGTATTACCCTGGTGGTGAGCACTGCAGGGGCGCTGCCGGCCGGTGTAAAAGAAGATCTGAGCAGTGTGGTTCGTACAGCACGCGGCAGCAAGAATGCCATTGTCCGGGTTTTCATTCTGCAGGAAGCGGCGGTTATTTCAGAGCCGGTACCCTGACGCAAGCCCTGCTTTTTGTGTTATTTCCTGTGTCAGCCTGGTCCTTGTATTGCAAATACATGTATCCCTGTCAGGTTTTCTACCGGGTCGCAGAGCGGCCGACTATAGTCTAGACTCTGTCTTTACCCGATTCTGTCATTCACTAATGGAGCTGAACCATGCGTAACATTTTTGTAATACCCTGCCTCATACTATGTGTACCCACAATGGCACAGGCGGTTGATTACCAGCAACTGGGTGAGTCGGTGGATACCACCAAAGCGATGGAATCAGTGGACCAGGAAAAGGCCACCGAGGCGGTGAAGGAACAGGATGTGCAGAAGGGCTATGAGTCCGTCGACAAGACCAGGGCAGGTGAATCCGTCGATACGGAAAAGGCCATGGAAGCATTGACGAAGTAGTTGGTTTTAAAATAACAAAGGAGAGTGCCAGTGCGTAACGTAATCAAACTGACCCGCCAGTGCTGCGGGTTCTTACTATTAATAGCAGCCGGCAACGTGCTGGCTGCTACCGGCAACAAGCCTAATATCCTGGTGGTGTGGGGCGATGATATCGGCCAGTCGAATATCTCGACCTATACCCATGGCCTGATGGGTTACAAGACACCGAATATAGACCGCATTGCCAGTGAGGGCATGACCTTTA
>JAOUCV010000039.1 GCA_029859555.1 Gammaproteobacteria bacterium | reverse complement strand
GTATCTTGTTGTCAATCGGGGTCAGTGTCTCTGCTGCCGGTAAGTTCATCGCCAGACCCAGCGAGAGGGCCATACAAATACTCTTGATAACCTTCATAAATTCCTCGTTCGCTTATCGGGGATACTCACTTCAGACTGTCAACATCCGGAGCGCAGATAATATCGTGGATGGTACCGGTATATTGTTTGCCACCTTCATTCCAGTTTACCTCCAGGTCAAACTGCGCAGCTGGTGGAATACCATAGGCGGTCAGCCCCCAGTTATAGTCCCCCGGCAGATATTCCTGCTGCGTTGGAAACATCCCCCAACGAACAACCAGCCTGGCCTTCTGGCTTGCTTGCTGGTCCGACCACGACTCAATCAAGGGTTCTTTCAACAGAATACCGCTTTGCCTGCCTGCGTGTTGCATGCGCCACAGCGTCAAATCAACAGACACCGACTCCCCCGAACCGGACTTGCCATTGTTGCGAATAATTGTCTGAAACATACAACTGGTCGCCATGAACTCGACGACTTCACTGGAAAATTCGTGCTTCATCAACATCGCACGCGTCTGGTCCGGCAGACGCTGCACCAGCTCGATCTCTATATCACCCTCGATAAAATGCCATTTTTCCAGGCCATTTTCCTCATTACTGCTGCGTTGAACCTCTGCCTGCACAAGCCACGTTATCGCGAATCCGGACATCAGCAGTCCGCTTGTCACCACTATTTTCCAGATTTTCAGCATGGCGTTACCCGGTCAGGTTCAGAGGTCGATTTTAACAATAGCACGCAGGATAAATCCGCTGCCATTGCTAAATTCATTCGCCTGTCACCGGGAGTGCTCGCGAAAGCAACCTGAATGCGCCGGCTTCAGGCTGGCAATCAGGGCAACAACAGGCTTCTTGTACGGCTGCTACGGAACAAGGTATTGATGTTCAATACCCTGCTTCCAGTGAATAATATTCTCCATCGCGAGACTGGTATAAATGTTACCGTCTTTTGTAATAAGCAGTATCTTATGAGCACCCATCCTGTCAGCGACCGCCTTCCAGTCTTTGATGCCTGCTATCAGAATAGTGACAGCAGACGCGTTGGCAATCATTGCATTTTCATGCATAACAACAACGGACTGAATAGCGCTGGCTGGCATACCGGTACGCGGATCAACAATATGCCGGTAAACAGAGCCACTCTTATCAAAAGACTTATCAGACGCACGGACTGCGACAACTGCCTGATCATCGATGTTTTCAATTGAACCGATCAAGTCCTTGCCGTCAGCATCCAACAAGCCAATCCACCAGTCATGATCCCCGCGCGTACCGATGGTTCGAACGCTACCACCGATGTCGATCATTGCATTTACCACACCGATCTCCCGCAGCCGCTGTATGCCTTTATCCAGAGCAAGCCCGCGTATCATGTCGCCAAACTCCAGCTTAACCTGCCGGTTGCGGCTGCTGATCTTGTTGCCCTTGATGATCAGGTCATCCATGGACGGGGGACGGGTGATAATTTTCGCGACTCGCTGATCGACCAGTTTCTGGACTTCACTTGGGTAGGGAGAGACCTCGCAGTCATCCTTGTCGCAGTGAAATTCCCAGAATGCTGTCAGTTGCCCTGCTGCAGGATTAAACAAGCCGCCACTCAGGCTGAAGAGCTTGCTTGCCTCGATAATTACCTCCAGTAGACCATCACTGACGGTCATTGATTTCCTGTGTGCGAGCGCCTCATTCAACTGCTGCAATTCACCTTCAAGCTTGAATGTGTAGCCAACCTTGTCCAGCTCCAGCAGCTCCTCTTCCACCATGAGTGCGGCCTGCCTGGCTTGTTCCGCTGGAACGCCGGAAATACTGATTTGCGCGAAGGTTCCGAGCGCATTTATTTTATCCTCGAAAACACCCCTGTTGCGTTCACAGCCGGCAACCAGAAAAGGCACCATGACCGCCAGCAGGGAGCCGATGATGATTTTATGTTTCATGGCAGATTCCTGTAAATATTGTCCTGTCGGGAGACGCAGCAGTTTGAATTCAGTTTCATGTTGTCATCAGAAATATGCAGCATTTATCCACATATGAACCATGATACTGGCGGCATAACCCAGTGCAATGACCGGTGTCCAGCGCAAGTGTCCAAAGAAGGTGTACATACCACGCGCCTGCCCCGTCAAGGCAACACCGGCAGCAGAACCGATTGACAGCAAGCTGCCACCTACGCCAGCGGTCAATGTAACCAGCAACCACTGTCCTGTTGACATATCCGGGTTCATGCTGAGTACAGCAAACATCACCGGTATGTTGTCCACGACAGCGGACAGGACACCAACACTGACATTCGCGGTTGTTGCTCCCCACTGCGTATACATAAGCTCTGAGGCCATACCCAGATAACCAATGAAGCCAAGGCCACCGACACACATAACCACACCATAAAAGAACAACAGCGTGTCCCATTCGGCACGCGCGACCTTGTTAAAAATATCGAAAGGAACGATGTCTCCGAGCCTGCCGGCTTGCTCTATTTCGCTACTGGCGGCAGATAATTTCTTCAGTTCGGAACGTTTCAGGAAGAAACCAAACAATTGCAGGTACCCAAGCCCCGTCAACATACCCAAAACCGGCGGCAAGCTGAGGAAGTTGTGAAAAGAAACGGCCGTGATAATAGTAAGCAGGAAAAGTATCATGATGCGACGCGCACCCGGCTTTAAAGCGACGATCTCATCATTACCTTGCGGGTTTCCGACCGGCACAGCAAAGTGCATGATGGCTGCCGGCACCATAAAATTAACCATTGACGGCAGAAACAGGGAAAAGAATGTCCAGAAGTCCACCATATCCTTCTGCCAGACCATCAGGGTAGTGATATCACCAAACGGACTAAACGCACCACCAGCATTTGCACCGACAACGATATTGACACAGGCAATGGTGACAAAACGGGTATTGTCGCCACCCACAGCCAGCACCACGGCACACATTAACAATGCTGTAGTCAGGTTGTCGGCAATTGGCGAGATAAAGAATGCCAGTATGCCGGTTAGCCAGAACAGGGTGCGGAAACCAAAGCCCTTGCGCACCAGCCATGAACGCAACGTATTAAACACCTGGCGCTCTTCCATGGCATTTATATAGGTCATCGCAACCAGCAGGAACAGCATTAACTCTGCATATTCCAGCAGGTTGTGGCGTGCAGCCGCCTCGGCGGCATGCCCCAGTCCGGCTTGCGTCGACACCCAGCCAATCAGACCCCAGATCAATCCGGCGGCGACAATAACCGGTTTCGATTTTCGCAAATGCGTAAACTCTTCTGCGGTGACCAGGATATACGCAAACGCAAAAATCGCCAGGGCAAGATAACCGACCGTATGGGTTGTCAGATCAGGCGTTCCTGCATGTCCAGCTTCGCTTGCAAATACGATTACAGGTATGAATGCAACACCAATCACCGAGAGTACGGCCAGGACCCTGCAGATAAAACCGGTCTTTAAACAGGAGTATTTATTCATTTTCATATACTTAGAAAAACAGGTTCATCATGACCATCATAACGATCAGAAACAGTACCGTCATGATGCCGCCAGCGCGCATGAAGTCCGGTACGCGGTAACCACCAGGCCCCATCAACAACGCATTAACCTGGTGTGTCGGAATCAGGAAGGAGTTGGAGGTAGCAATAGCCACAGTCAATGCAAATACTGCCGGGTCAGCTCCCGCTGCAATCGCAAGATTAACCGCCAGTGGTACCAGCAAGACGGTGGCGCCCACATTTGACATCACCAGGGTAAAGAAAGTCGCCAGCACAGCCAGCGCTGATTGCAACACCCAGACAGGTACATCACCGAGCACGGAGAGTGTTTGCTGGGCAATCCATGCGGCGGTTCCTGTGTTTTCAACCGCCATACCCAGAGGTATCAGACTGGCGAGCAGGAACACGGTTTTCCAGCTTACCGCTTCATAGGCTTCGTCAATATTCATCACGCCTGACAACACCATACCCAGCGCACCGGTCAGCAGGGATATCGACAATCGTAAATCCGAGAACAGCACCAGGCCCAGTGCGACAAGAAAAAAGAACAGTGCATAACCCACCTTCTGCGGACGTGTCTCCTCATGAGGATATTCGGAAGTCACCACTACGAAATCACGGTTTGATTCCAGCCTGGCCAGTGCCTCCCATGAGGTATGCACGACCAGTGTGTCACCGGCCTCCAGCGGCAGATTGCGAATATCATCGCCCTCTCGCAGCGTCTCACCGCGACGATGCAGACCAACCATGGCAAGCCCTAAAGTCTTTCGCATCCATACATCACGCGCACTCTTGCCTATTAACTGGGAACCGGGTGGAATAACCACTTCGGCCACACCGGAACGTGTCGAAGCCAGCACCTCACCAAATACTTCCAGACCGTCACGTTTCTGCAATTGATATTTATCGACAAATACGCTTACATCGTGCGGAGATGCCAGGATACCCATCACCATACCCGCCTCAAGACCCAGGTCACGTGCCAGCGCACCCGGCCCAACGCGGGTTTCCTTGTTGCTGCGCCGGGTTGCGATAATGCGGATGTGTGAACTGCTCTCGACATCATCGAGCATAAGGCCAACCAGCGGACTGTCGTTCGGCACTGCCACCTCAAACAGGGCATAATCAATGCCGTAGATATCCTGGAAATAGCTCATGGTGTTCGAGCCTACCGGGCTACTTTCGGATTTGGTGGTCGGCAGCACAAACCTGCCGAACAACATGAAATAAATAACACCGGTGGCCACCAGTGCAAGACCGATAGGCGTAACACTGAAGAGATGAAAGGCACTCATTTTTTGACCGGGCGGCAAGGCCTGGTTAGATGTCATCATCAGGTCATTAAGCAAAATTAACGGACTGGATCCGACCATGGTGACGGTGCCGCCGAGAATGGCACAGAAGCCCATTGGCATCAGCAAGCGCGACAGGGGCAAGCCACTGCGTGCCGAGATGCGACTGACAACAGGAAGGAATAATGCGGCAGCTCCAACGTTTTGCAAGAAGCTTGAGATGATTGCAACCGTAGTCGAGATCAGCGGGATTATGCGTTTTTCGGTAGTACCACCATGTTTCAGTATGGCCCCCGCTACAATGTTCATCACACCGGTTTTATCCAGGCCCTTACCAATAATCATCACAGCGACAATTGATATCACCGCGTTACTGGCGAAGCCGTCAAACAAGTGTTGCGCCGGTACAAACGGCTGCTCGATTCCAAACAGCGGGCCTACCAAAGAAGTCAATCCAAGTAACACCATGATGCATATTGCGGCAACATCGACTTCAACAATTTCGAATACAAACAGGTAAATCGTTAACAATAATATCGACGAAACCCATGCAATCTCAATTGTTGGAACTGCCCCTGTCAGGGAAAAACCGGCGGCAATAAAGATAATAGCGCCAATCAGACGTTTGATCAGGGCTTCTTTTGATAATGTGCTCACAAGTCACTCCGGATGTATATATTTCATGACAGCAACATGGTGATGTTAACAGTCAACAGCTGAATAGATGGAAACAAAGACGGTCGCAATGACCGCACAACTGACTAAACGATGTTGCCAGGAACGGGGGGGCCGTGAAGGGTAATACTTGGGTAAGCGTCACTGCCAACTACCGACAGTGCGACCATACAGGACAAAGAGAGTGGCAGAAGTTCTTTTGTAAGCAATTCGCTAACGAAACCGGTACTTGTCTCGTCATCTTCAAAGCTGTCCGGGTCGAATTCAAGGCCAAGTTCAACCTGTTGAAGTTGAACTTCCGCCAGGTAAGCCGGACTTGCAGCACTGGCGCACAACGCAAATACCAAAAGCAGCGTTAGCCACAAGCCTGTCACTGATGTTTGAGTTGATAGTTCCATTCAATGCAGCAGTTGTTCCCGGAACACCGAGGTATAATTCGAATTTTTGAATATAACTAAATACTAATTAGTTGTCAATGGTGCGCATATCCGTGACGGCTATTCAGGTTTATGATCAGGCAGGAGCAAGCGATTACAAACCAATCACACCATCAGACTTCAAAACCACTGCCGAGTTGAGTTACCTTATAAAACACATGCAAAATCCACTCTGGAAGCATTTAAAGAACGGACACGCACCAAAGGGACTGCGCTGGCTTAACACACATCGCGTTGTCATCAATCCCGGCTATGCGGACCTGCTTGAGGAATCCGGTCTCGACAGTATTCAGGGAGTAATCCTGAGCAAGCTCGGCGACGTTATCAGTACTGATAGCAAACAGGAAGAGAATGAAGTCCGGCGCATCGAAGTTAGCTACCAGGGTAAATCCCGGGTGTTCTACCTGAAGTTTTACTATAACCATATTTTTGAAAAGATATGGGGTCGCGCCTTGCGTGGATCGCTCGTCGGCCGGTCAATGGTCCGCGCTGAATACGAGAACCTGGAGAAACTTGCCAGCTGGGGTTTGCGTATTCCGCAACTTGTTGCCTGGGGTGATCATCGTTTTGCCGGCGGCGTCATTCATGCTTTCATTATTACGGAAGAAATTCCACAGGCCATGGGCGTGGACTACCTCGCCAGTGACTGGTTCGACCAGCAGAGCAAGACAGTCCGCGAACAAAAAAAGGCTGAACTCATCACTGAAACAGCACTTGCTGTCAAGCGTATGCATGCGCATGGGTTTGAACACCACGACCTGTTCCTGCGCAATATGATGGTATCCGGTCAGGATATGGCAAAGCTCTACATAATGGATGCCCCACGCGCCTACATCTGGCCGGCATTTATCATGCGCAAGCGCAGGGATTTTGATCTGGCCACTCTTGATGCCGCTGCCACACAGGTTTTCAGCCGTAGCCAGCGCATGCGCTTCATGCATATTTACCTTGGACGCAAGCAACTAACCGATAATGACAAGAGGCTTGTCCGGAAAGTCATGCAACGCGCCCAACCCATGCGAGACCGACAGATAAAACGCCTCGAACGCAGCATCGCGGTCGATGAGAATGGAAAACCTACCAGCTGCTGAGCCGGAATACTGCTGTAACTCCAGACAATCTGCCAGCAGGCAGCCACCATCTGAACACAGTGAAGAACAGCCCGGTACGCGCGAAACTTCATAAAATCGGGTCACTCCTGGCGTGGCAGAAAAAGTCAGGCAAGACGCTCTCTTTTCTGCCTGCCTGACAAAACAAGTCACTGACAACATTGGAAAATATAACTTGATTCTAATCGATGGTTGACAACAAGCGCAGTCACAGTTCCGATAACCACCCGGGAAATCCGGCTCAGGCTTCGAACCACCCTCTCCTTCCTCAATATACCGGAATAAATGACCACCCCCATAATGCTGGCGGTTGAAAATACCTTCAACTTTGGGAATGATGGCGGCTTCGATCAGTACAACACCGGTTATTGAGGCAGTTATGGGTAGTACGGCAAGGGACAGCGAACAACAGAAAGCGCCCGCAAAGGCCAAAAAACGCGCGCGCAAGAAAAAGGCCAGCAAAAAGTCAACATCCGGCACCGCTGTGGTTAAAAAGAAAAAGGTTGCAAGAAAGAAAGCCCCCAGCGCCAAAAAGGCAGCCGGCAAGAAATCAACAACCGGAAAAAAATCACCTGTAAAAAAACCGGCAAGAAAATCCGCCAAAAAAACTACTAAAAAAACTGCTAAAAAAATTGCGACTGCCTCAACCACCTCATCCGGAGAAACTACCCTTCAGTCCGGCGCGACTGACACAACGGTTGCACCGGAAGATTCAAAGTCCCTCTCCTGGATGGCCGCACAGGCAGCCAGCGCCCTGAAAGCCGTCCGCGCCAATCAAACAGAACGGGCACAGGCACTAATTGCCAAGGCGGAAATCACTCCCGCCTCTCCTGCCAAGTCCAGAAAGACACCCGCACTCCCGATTGAACCGGATATTTCAGGCGAGAATGAAGGCATCAGTCCGGCCACAGCAGCTGCGGTAGATAAAGCGGAGAAACCCGAACAAACCGCAACGAACCCGGCCGAGAAAAAAGATGAAGAGCGGCCCGCCATGGAAGCTGAGCCGGGAACAGTGGAAATAGCACCTGTTACAACACCCACACCGCCTGCATCAGACCAGAATGCGAGTTCCAGCGCGGCAATCGAGCCTGCAACTATCGAGAACGGTACGATGCAAGCGGCTGAACCGGTGTTTGCAAAAAAACATCCGGCTGCACTAGCCGACAAGGATGAGAAAATTATTGTTGCAAGGCAGACGACTGCCGCAACGGACAAGACTGAAATTGCTGAAAACACACCAGCAGCTGCGGTCACAAAGGCTGCCGATGCAACGTTACAGAACCCTGAAAAAACCGCCGCCGGCAACTGGAACCTGCAGCAGGAAACCAACACAAAGTCGCCGCCAAACCAGCCGGTGACCCAGGCGGTGAACCAGACTGCTGCCGCCGCCATGGCAGCCGCGGCAACAAACAAACGCAACAGGCTTCCCTTACGACGTTTGCTGATACCCGGCATCATGGTACTGGCTGTTATTCTGGGAATACGTAGCTGGTTCAGTGATGATGAGACACCCCGGCTGGCAACAACACCGGTGATCAGCGATACAGAAAAACCCGCGCCGGCAACCGGCAGCAAATCAGCTGCCGAGGCGATTACGGTGGTTACCGGCAAGCCGGCCACGAAACCGGCCACGAAACCATCAATGGAACCATCAACGAAACCGGCCACGAAACCGGCAGCTGCGAGGGTGCAAACAGATAACTGGACGCCTACTGCGCGTCCTGACTGGCGGGAATCCAGCGGCTATCCACAGCGAACACAGGCTCCGGCAAACAGTGGGGGAACTGCCAGCCAGGGCCAGTTGCCCCAACAAAGATCAGGCGTTGCAACCCGGTTTAACAGGCCGGCCACACCTCGCCCCGGCTACTCGCCGGGTTACGGCTACTACCCGCAGCAATCGGTACCGCAGCAACCGCAATACCAACCCGCCTATTCGCGGCCGTCTTACTTGCAGTAGTCAGTCCTGGTTCAGGACTATCCCGGGATCGGAAAACAGCGAAATGCGCTGCGGATTCAGGACAATTTCAGCAACCACACCATGATGGTCTGACAATACCTCAGACATGACACGGTAGCTACGGAAGCGCAGCTCACCGGACAATAAAATCCAGTCAAGGCGTTTGCCACTCCACGGGAATGTTTCCAGACCCTCACCAGCGGGACTGTACGCAGTCAAACCCAACTCACCGGCTATCAGGCGAACGCTTGAATCCTGATGGTGCCAGTCAGTATTGAGATCGCCCATAACAATCACCGGACGCCCCCGGCCCTGCAGTTCTGCGATCAACTCGCGCGCCTGCTGACGCCGGGTAATTTCACTGGAAAAGTCCAGGTGCACGGAAACCACATCCACCTGCACTCCCGGCTGCCCGGGCCAGTCAATGGTCGAAACAACAAAACCCTTGCGTATCATTGATAATGACGGATCAAAGGTCACTGCCTGTGGTTGCTGTAACTCGAGACTCGACAACAGGGCAGTACCATAGCTCAGTCCGGCACCCTGAACCTGTCGTCCGTTAACGGCCCACGAGTGGGAACTCCGTTCCGCCAGGTAGGCCAGATGATTGAAATTACCGCTCCAGAAAGAGGCGCCATCTGCCTCCTGCAGTGCAACCACATCAGGCTGCTCACGCGTCAACATCAAGGCAATGGCATCAAGGTTCGCAAGTGTTGTTTCGGTTGACTGCAACAGCTGGTGGAAGCTGTCTCCACGACCATGCGCCATGTTAAAGGTCATAACCTTCAAGCCCGGACCAGCATCCCGTACCGGTTGCAACAGCGCCTGCTGAGCTATTCCAAAGTATTGAATTTCAGGAACGGCACGCCGGTCGACCGTGGCACAAGCCTGTAAAAAAACGACAGAAACAATGATGCCAATCCGGACCCAGCGCATGTGCCCGGGTTTAAACATTGATACCCCTGGCATGTCGTCAGCGATTCCCGTGCTCGTTTCGGAGACGATAGACCGACAATTCGGTGTTCAACCATTCAGCGGACGGTAACTGTTGACCCTGCCCGGTAATAATAAAATACGGCTTCCCCGTCATCAGACTCCCGGTTGCACAAAGTTCGATGAACTTCTCCGGCGTATCAATATCATCCTTGAAATGCCGGTATTTCTTGTTGATATGTTCCGCAGCTTCCATGCCTGAATAGCGACTGGAGTTGCGCTCAAAGGTAACATTCGATTCCTTCACATAGCCAATCAGGTACTGAACAGTGGTATCCAGTTCATCCGCCTGTCTGGCAGCCATACTCCAGGGCGAAACCACAAGCAGCAACAGGGTCGCCAGCAATAGCAACGGCCAGTATGGCAAGTGCGCCTGAACCTTGCGGGCCCGCACAGTCAATTCAACTGCCTTGTTGTATTCAGTCACCATGTCATACCGCTCCATACCATCAGGGAATGTAAATTATCATCAAATACAACATCTTGTAAAATGACTTTGCGCGCCAATTTGTTATCCGCAGAGACTGGTACCGCCCGGCACAAACAGGCAGCGGGAAAACAGCAGAAATTCGAGATTACTGCTTATTTCCAGTCAAAGTCCTGCAATTGCCTGCTTTCACCGCTGCAATCCAGGCACTCAACCCTGACCTGGATGCCCTGCATGTCACTTGCCCGGGAATTAACGGACTGTCCCGGACCGCCTTCCTGACTGTTATTTGAAGTCTCAACTCCACCGAGCTCCACCCACTCACCCAGTCTGCCACGTACCACTGTGCCGGTACTCTGGGTGTTAATAGCACGGCGGCGCTGGCCGGGCCGGTCATCATGCTGCATGATTTCCAGCGTCACTTCATCACCATTGAGTCTTGGCACTACATAGAACCCACTGGTGACATCCTGCAGTTGTGTGCTGTGACCCTGATAGGGCACACCCTGATCGTAATAGCGAGCGGATGTCCGCAACGGAACGCGCGAGCCACTGTTGATATAGGCTGGCCGGCCCTCAAGTGCCTGCACCCGATGGCGTGATGTCCGCGCACCCTGCAGGGTATTGTCATGAATCCGGACATGCGCACGCGAACGATCGACAGGATAACCGGGAGAATTAATACTGAAGCGGCTATCGCCAGCCTTGATATCTGCATTGGCACGATATCCGGATGTGCCCTGTATTATATCAGCTTGCTTGCCAACCGAAATCACCAGACGCCTTGGCGGCCGATCAAGCGTCACCAGCAGCTGCCTGATTTCTTTCACACGCGCCGGCGATGCCTTGATGACCAGGTAATTCCCCATACCGGTTACGGTAGCATCCACACCCGCTAAAGGCTCGATAACAGGCAGAATCTCATCCAGCGGCCGTGACTTAAGCTGTATCACTTCAATGGGATAATCCGACAAAACCGGAGTACCCAACGACAGACAGAACAGACCCACAAAAACGTTTTTTACCCGGCGAAACCGCATTAAATCATCTCCTCTGCAGAACCGGACTTGTCATACAGAACATCCTGCGCAAAAAAAACAGCCCGCCACAAAACACAGCGGATAAATTACCGGCTTGAATTATCCCGTAATGATCCAGCATATGGCTAAAAATATCATAGCTAGCCCCACACCCGCACCGCTCCTTTCCCACTGTAATCGATACTGATGCTAGAATTGAGCTGCTTTGCACACCCATTACATTGTTGCCAGGAGAACAAGCTAATGACCAGCATCGGAACCCCCTTTTCTGCCACTGCG
>JAOUCV010000292.1 GCA_029859555.1 Gammaproteobacteria bacterium | reverse complement strand
ATGACATGCTCACCCATGCTGACCTGTATCCACAGGGTACGCCGGACGGTTCCATTACGCTTCAAGACCTGGTTCTGCTGCTGCAACTCTTGCTCATCTAAAAATGTAATGAGGGACGTTATTCCCGAGTCCCCTGTATGCTTTCTTGCCGTTCACGTCCGGCAATCGTACCTCGATTGTCAGCCACAGGACCGCACACCAAAAGGGGAATGTAGCCGTACCACCGGGTTGTGATACTGGAATATTAGAGCTGACTCCAGCGTCAGGTCAGGTGCGTTTATGTGTTGGGATAACCAGGACCGGGTATGGTGATTTATGCAGGATCCCTTTGCTGACGCTACCCACAAGAAGTTGATACATCGCACCTCGACCGTGACTACCAACAACAATCATATCTACATCCAGGTCCGAGGCCTCCTTGAGAATTGCATCTACCGTGGCGCCGTGCACAAGAAGGGCCGTAGCGTCCAGGCCTGCCTTGCGCAATCGATTTGCAATCTCTTGTATCTGGAGATGCTCGTGGTGAAATTTTTTCGCCAGGGTTTCGCGGGCAGCCAGTGGATCCACTTTAAATTCAAGGGTGTCTGGTTCAGGCTCTGCATTATGCAGAATCCACACCTTTGCTGGATGTTCTTTGTTTATTTCCTCGACTTTTTCCACAATGGTTTGCGTGGATTCAGAAAGATCTACTGCCACCAGAAGCTTCATGTCTTTTCTCCATCAGTTACAAAATAGTACCAGACCTGTACCAGGTTAATCGGACGCTCAGACTGGTTAGAATCAAGAGTTATTGGATATGCAGTAATCATCATCGTTGATATTGATGTGTCATTTATACATCACGGCTCCCGGTTGCCATGCCAGCATCTATTTGGCAGGGGTCGCGAATATCACAATGAAGGTCAGAATGCTTGCCACTGTTGCAAAGCTCAGCTGGCGCAGGAATCGGGCCTTTCTCTCGTAATGGTGGTGACTGGCAATGATGGCAACTACACACTGCAACAAGTAATACAATGCAAAAGCACGTGAAGCGAAGGAGATGATTTCCAGGAGGTCTGCAGTCCAAATCATTATGATTGCGAAGAGTGATACCACCAGGTAACACTTGTTGGTCGGTAAATTTCCGTTGCTGCTTTCACTCGCGAGGCATCCAGCACCAACAGTATCAGCGACAGCTGCACTGAACTGGCTCATGATCGCGGCCACAATCAGCATCAGGGGCAATACGGTTGCTGCCTGCCCGGTTGCGGAAACAATTTCTGCGATCTGGATATTCTCAAGGTCGATATGTTGCACAATCGGCATCAAGGCAATGACTGATACTACATACAGGGCGCCTGAAATTAATTGTGCCCGGCGCATGGTTTGTACACGGATTTGAGCAGAATATTTTTCACCCAGAAACCGCGATGTCTCAAACCCCTGGACTACCAGCAAAATACCAAACAGCATGCACGCCTTGATTATCCAGCTTCTGTCCTGGACATCAAAGATGAGCGCTCGTTCAGATTGTATAAAGTTGTAGTCGTATACAAAAATCCCGGTCAACAGTGCTGCAACAATCGACAACTGCAGAGACATTGAATAGGCCTCAAGCTTCTCAAGTCCACCCAGTCCGCGTATGAAACCCGTCGTAGCAATAAAAATTATGATGATTGTTGTCAGGGTTCTTTCCAGGCCGGGTGAATCCCCGAATCCTATGTAGATTAGAAGGAAAGACGATAGCAGTGACAGATAGAACGCAACAGCAGTAACGTAAGCGAATGAAAGCACGGCATTGGCGAACAAATCGATTTTGTATATTGCAGGGTGGTCTTTCCTTTCATGCAGGAGGGGCTCGGCATGGATAATATTGAAGCGAATAACGCCGCCTATGGCATAGGCAAACACAACAATGCCCACGACTGCGAAGGGAGAATACTTGCCGACTACGCTTGCAAGCAATGGCGCAATGATCAGAAAACCGCTTCCGATTATGGAGGAGAGTGGCGTGAGTGTTGCCTGCCAGTGTTCGCTTTTGGTTAAGCGAGGGTGGAACATGAACAACAACGCAATGGCTGCAATAACCACAAGTATGATGTTCAGCATATGCCCTCCGTATATAGCATCAACATGAAACGTAACGCTACTGAAGGAGATAATCCAGCTTTCCGGACAACAGTGGGTCGATGATCGCCGATCCGCATCCCGCTCCTGAGCGACCGTTTACAGTTCATATCCGAAGTTTAAAGAAATTTCCTGTACACGTAGTTGCTTCGATCCCGGTCTTTTAGAGAAAACTTGTATAGAATCAGTCCATGGGTCTGTTTCCGGCCAAATTCGGAAGTAAGCAGCACGAATAAAAACGGCGACCCGGAGGCCGCCGCTGTTGATAGTTATATGATTCCTATTCGATAGCCGGGAACGTTGTCACGGATAGCCCCCTTGACTTAAAGTTCTTCACCGTGGGCGAGAACCCGCTTTCCTCCAGGAGGATATAGACAAATTCACTGCTAGCACAGCCACCAACCAACTCGTCGATGACCGGATTGCATACAATATCGTGGGTATTAAATCCAAGAAGAGAACCGTAAAAGTGTATAACGGCCTGATCGGTGAAATGTGCGAGGTCCACATGACTGATATACGCGAAGTCCGTTTCCGGCAGGATACTACCGAGCGAGGCCGTCATGAGCGTACCTTTTGCCTTGCCAAGAGGGGTATTCAGTTTGCCTTTAATCTTTAAAGTACCGTCAACGAAGTTGCCACGGGGATCAAACACCGCAACCAGCTTATACCTGTAGTTCTTTATCTCAAGACTGTCCAGCGGCGGCAGATTAAGGTAATCACCCCTCCTGCCCTTACCTTTTACTATCAGCTTAAAACCCTTGCTCCCCTTCTTTTTAACCTTGAGTTTTACCGTGTTCTCAAAACCAGGAAAACCTGCCTGTGTCATCTCTGACAGATCAATACCTGGTTCAACATCAGCGTATGCAGTACCGCTGCTTGTTGTAGCAAGCATCATCATTACAGAAACTGCAGATATCAAAAATTTTATTAGTATTGGTTTTGTTATCATTTGCCTCTGCTCCCGGCAATTATTACTTTCAAAACACGGGTGCCGCTGGTTTACTGCTGCACTTTTTGTATTATTGTTTCTTCATCATGCCAAGAAAATATTACCGGTCTTCTTTTAATTGTTTGTTTATTACGCTATTAATACACACAAATGACATACTCTACTATTAGTAGAAATACTTACGCATGTGAACCCGGAATTGGTTTCGTAACGTCTCAACAGTATCGGCCCACAACAGACCTTTAACAAAAACGACTCCCGAAGGAGTCGCTATTGTTGATACTTTTGTGTTGATCAATATTCGTGATTGTTAGCGTCTTCCGCGGTTATT
>JAOUCV010000038.1 GCA_029859555.1 Gammaproteobacteria bacterium | reverse complement strand
AAACATGACGACGCAGACCATAAAAACATTTCAGCCAAAGGATTTCCAGGAAGCTGCCAGGATTTTTGTGCTGCCGCTGATTGCCTTTGTAGTGTTTCTGGGGCTGTGGAGTTATTCAGCTGCACGTATCGAGACATCGCTGGGTCAGGTTCCCGGTCCGGTCGCCGTATGGGGCCAGGCGGCGAACCTGGTCGAGGAACACCGTGCCGAGCGCCAGAAAGAGGCTGCCTTTTTTGAACGACAGGAAAAGCGTAATAAAGAAAAACTGGCAGAGGACCCGGATGCCAGCGTGCGCATACGGCCCTATACCGGCAAGCCAACCTTTTTTGACCAGATCATTACCAGTCTGCTGACAGTGTTCACAGGCTTTCTGCTGGCGACAGTCATCGCTGTGCCGCTGGGTGTCTTGACCGGGCTGAGCAACAATGTTTACCGTTCTATCAATCCGATCGTGCAGATTTTTAAACCGGTCTCTCCGCTGGCGTGGTTACCGATTGTGACCATCATTGTCAGTGCCGTGTATGTCACGGATGAACCGATGTTCTCCAAGTCTTTCGTAACATCGGCGATCACGGTAACGCTGTGTTGCCTGTGGCCGACCCTGATCAACACGGCGGTCGGTGTCTCATCCGTGGACAGGGACCTGATGAACGTCGGCAAGGTATTGCGCCTTGGCTGGTTTAGCACGGTGTGGAAGATTGCCCTGCCCTCCGCTATTCCGATGATCTTCACCGGTATGCGTCTGAGCCTGAGTATTGGCTGGATGGTGCTGATTGCAGCCGAGATGCTGGCGCAAAATCCGGGACTGGGAAAGTTTGTCTGGGATGAATTCCAGAACGGCAGTTCCAATTCACTGGGCCGCATTATGGTGGCGGTGTTTACTATCGGAATTATCGGTTTTCTGCTTGATCGCGGCATGTTGATGTTGCAACGCCGTATCTCCTGGGACAAGGATGCAGTACTGCGCTAGTACTATTAACAAGGATCAACGCAATGAAAAATATAGCTGGAGTGAATCATGTCTGAAAAACATCTGAACATTGATCATGTGTCGATGGTATTCGATACCCCTGCTGGCCCCTTTGTGGCGCTGGATAATGTCGACCTGAAAATGGATGAGGGGGAATACGTTTCGCTGATCGGCCACTCGGGTTGTGGCAAGTCAACTGTACTGAATATTGTTGCCGGGCTGTTACAGGCGTCCACGGGTGGCGTGATACTTGATGGTACCGAGGTTGATGAGCCCGGCCCTGAACGGGCGGTGGTATTCCAGCATCACTCGCTGCTTCCCTGGCTGAGTGCCTATGAAAATGTTGAACTCGCTGTGAAACAGGTATTCAAGCGCAACAAGAGCAAGGCGGAGATGCGCGAATGGATTGAATACAACCTGAAACTTGTGCACATGGAACATGCCATGAACAAGTTGCCGGGCGAGATATCGGGCGGTATGAAGCAGCGTGTCGGCATTGCACGTGCGCTTTCCATGCAGCCAAAGGTTCTGTTGATGGATGAGCCGTTCGGTGCGCTGGATGCGCTGACACGTGCGCATATGCAGGATTCGCTGATGGAAATTCATGCCGAGCTCGGCAATACCGTCATCATGATTACACATGACGTGGATGAGGCCGTGCTGTTGTCTGACCGTATTGTGATGATGACCAACGGACCGTCAGCGACCATTGGTGAGATTCTCGATATTAAACTGGAGCGCCCGCGTAACCGGGTAGCGCTGGCTGACAGTAGCGAGTACAACCACTACCGTGCCGCAGTGTTGAAGTTTCTGTATGAGCGCCAGCGCAACCCGGAATCCGGGGGCGCTGCAAGCAAACCTGAGGACGAGAGGTCTGGCGACGAAGCCAGGCCGCTGCAGATGGTGACAGGCGTGGCTGCTGCCTGAGTGCCCCGGTCTGGTTGCTTGCCCGGCTTCAGACTGTGCAGTTTCTGTGGGTAACAACAGTCCGCACAGCTACATAGCCGGGGTCATTAATTAACGGCGGTGGCGTCAATCGTTCAACTCTGTGCCCGGGTGCAGGACAAGGCCATTGTGAAGATTCCATCTGGCTCAACCATGTCTATATGTGTGAGGGTGTGCAGCTGAGGCGCTGCAATATTGACAGGAAGATGGTTGTTCCTGCGGGTGAGGAGATCGGCGTTGACCTGGCAAGCGACCGGCAGCGTTTCCAGATATCGGACAGCGGCATTATCGTTATTTCCAGGCATGACAGCTTCACCAGGGCTTAGCTCAAACAGTCATACAGGTGAGAATTGCACAAATTTGGTGCATTATGCACCAGTTTGGTCATCTTGAGAGGGCTTCGCGGCTTCCGCCGTATTACAGGACTGAGCACTTTTTATCGTTACGGTCGGCAGTTAGGCTTACGCGGGTCTTGCAGACGGGTGTGGCATGTTAATTGCTGTACTCTGGTCATTTTAACGAATTGCATCAAGACGACGCACTGGAAGCAAAGGCGCTCTGCCATGAGCGTGTATCAGCGGCCACTGGCCAAACAGATAACCCCTCGACTCAAAGGGCTTGTTTTGCTTGTTGAAACAAACCCGGTGATTCGACTTTGTTAAGCATTCTATATAGAGGAAATGGAAATGAGTGGAAATGAAGCTCGCCTGCAGGCGATTTATCAAATAACAAACCGTGAACCAGTAGCCGTAAGCATGCCCGACAAGTTGGGAGATATCTGGGCAGAGGATGTTTTTAACCTGGCAAGAATGGAGTGGGCTCTTTCCAAGAATGCATTCAAGGCGGTCAAGAAGACAGTACAGACGGGTGTTCCCCTGGATCCTGCAACGGCAGACGTTGTTGCTGCGGCAATGAAAGAATGGGCTATTTCAAAAGGCGTCAAGTTTTTCTCCCATATCTTTTATCCAATGACCAATATTACGGCGGAAAAACACGATGGCTTTATTGTCACCAACGCTGATGGCAGCGCGATTACCGAATTTACCGGCAGCCTGCTGATCAAGGGTGAGCCCGACGGCTCCTCTTTCCCCAATGGCAGTATTCGTATGACCAACGCTGCCCGTGGTTACACTGCATGGGATCCAACCAGCCCGGCCTACATCATGCAAACGGACAATGGTGCAACGCTGATGATTCCCTGTGTATTCATGTCCTGGACGGGTGAAGCGCTGGATAAAAAGATTCCGCTGTTACGCTCCAACGACGCCATGAACCAGGCTGCACAAAAGGTGCTTTCCCTGATGGGTGAAACGGACATTGCACCTTTAAATTCCAGCTGTGGTGCAGAGCAGGAATACTTTCTGGTCGACACTAATTTTGCCAATAGCCGCCCGGACCTGTTGCTGGCCGGACGTACCCTGTTTGGTGCGGCATCACCAAAAGGCCAGCAGTTTGATGACCATTATTTTGGTGCTATCCCGGCACGCGTTCAGGTGTTTATGCAGGATTTTGAAGACCAGTTATACAAGCTGGGTATTCCTGCCAAGACGCATCATAATGAAGTGGCACCCGGTCAGTTTGAGATTGCGCCTTACTTCGAGGCAGCAAACGTCGCGGCTGACCATCAGCAGCTGATGATGACCTTGATGAAAAGCACGGCAAAGAAACACGGCTTTCTGTGTCTGTTGCACGAGAAACCATTTGCCGGTATCAATGGTTCCGGCAAGCATGTCAACTGGTCGGTTGGTAACGCCACCCAGGGTAACCTGCTTGATCCGGGAAGCACGCCGCATGACAATCTGAACTTTTTGTTGTTCTGTGGTGCCGTCATTCGCGGTGTTCACAAGTTCGGCCCACTGCTGCGCGCGGTGATTGCATCAGCAGGAAATGATCACCGCCTCGGTGCCAATGAAGCACCTCCGGCTATCCTGTCGGTCTACCTGGGAGACCAGCTGGAAAAAGTTTTTCACGATATCAAGACCGGAAAACTCATTAAAGGTGAAGGCGGCGGCGTTATGGATCTCGGGCTTGACCAGATTCTTCACTTTGAGCGTGATCCGGGCGACCGCAACCGCACCTCGCCTTTCGCCTTTACCGGCAACCGCTTTGAATTCCGTGCCGTGGGCTCGGCACAGTCTGTTTCAGGCCCGCTGGTGGCCATGAACACCATGCTGGCTGATTCCCTTAACTGGATTGCTGAAAAGCTGGAAGCTGCACTGGCAAAAGACAGTGATCAGGCAGTGGCCGTCATTTCTGTACTTAAAGAGCTGATGGACGCGCATGGTAATGTTGTCTTCGGTGGTGATGGCTACTCTACGGACTGGCACAAGATGGCGGTTGAGGAGCGTGGCTTAAAGAATATTCCAACCACGGCTGATGCACTGCCAGCGCTGCGTGAAGAATCGGTAAAAGAACTCTTTGCAAGTACCGGTGTGCTGTCTCCGGTCGAACTGGAAAGTCGCTTTGAGGTGTATGCAGAGCAGTATGTTTTGTCTATCGAGGTTGAAGCAAAACTTGTAGTCGATATGGCCAAAACGATGATTTATCCTGCCGCCATGCGTTACCTCTCTGATCTTGGTATGACAGGTGCCAGCATGCTGGACATGGGTGTTGAACTCGATAACTCAATAGCAAAAACGGTTGCCGATCAAGCAAACGCCATGATGTCAGCAGTAGGAAAACTTGCTGTAGCCATGGAGAAACATGATTTTTCTTCTACTGAAGAGCATATGCAGTTTTGTGCAAATGACATCCGTGCCCTGATGGATGAAGTCCGTTCACATGCAGATATGCTGGAAACAGAAGTGGCGGATGAACTATGGCCGTTACCGAAGTACCAGGAAATGCTGTTTATCAGGTAAGCCTGTGATTATATGGTAGCAATTGTTGTAAAAAAGGCCGCTAATGCTAGCGGCCTTTTTATTCTAAACGTTTCAGTGTTTGATGCTGATGCCCGGTCAAGGTGGTGAAAATTATTGTATGAATAATGTCGGTTCATGCGGTTCAATCGAACCTGTAAATCGACAAGGTAGTACAATTAACGGAAGTCTGTTGTCTGTATCATTATTACGAATGGTTGCTGACATGATGATCGAATAAGTTGATAGAAGCGGCAAGCTGCATGACTTTTCAAGAGAATACTGCTTGTCGCATTCTTTGAATAACCTGGTTTGAATGCGGTTGATCTCTTGTGTGAAACACTACTTGTGACGAGCCGCCGGTTGTGAGCTTCTGATGACGAAACTTGTTATTTATACTGATCTTGACGGTTCTCTTCTTGATCATGACAGTTACAGCCATGTGCTGGCAGATGCATTGCTGGTCGAGCTCGAAGCGCATGGGATTCCCGTAATAATTGCGAGCAGTAAAACCCGCTGCGAACAAATTCCATTGCGAAATGAGCTCGGTAACCAGCACCCGTTTATTGTTGAAAATGGTGCGGCAGTGTTCATGCCGATCGGTTATTTCGAGGCCCGGCCGTCAGGGACAGACGAGGACAATGGCTACTGGGTTAAACGGTTTTCGTTGCCGCGTCAGCATTGGCTGGAAATAATTTCGGATGTTTCGGCAGATTTTAGCGGTGAATATACCAACTTCGACAACCTGGACACCAGGCAAATAGGCGCGCTTACCGGGTTGAGCGAGGCGGCGGCAGAACTGGCAGCCAGACGGGAATTTGGAGAGCCTGTTCACTGGACAGGCAGTGACAAGGGAAGGCAAAGGTTTATTCAGCGACTTCAACAAAGCGGTGCTCACGTTCTTCAGGGTGGACGGTTTCTGCATGTCTCTGGCGATTGTGACAAAGGCAGTGCGATGCAATGGTTGCATAGCCGCTATGCACAGCAACCAGATGACAGGATGCCGGCCAGTCTCGCTATTGGTGATAGCCAGAATGATGCGGCGATGCTGGAGGCCGCTGATTATGCCCTGATTATTCACTCGGCATCTGTTGCCGAGCCAGTATTGTTGCGTAGCAATCACACCTGGCGCAGCAGTAAATCCGGTCCCGGCGGCTGGGACGAAGGTGTGCGCAAGATTCTGCATTCACAGCATTTACTCAAGGATTCCACTAATGGCTGATTTTCATCAGAACGGCATCATCACTACATTGCACAACCTGTCCAATCGCTCCATTGAGGACATGGAAAGAGAGCTGGTCAGTTTCAGCGCGCAACGTCCTATGGCACTTATCCTGCCCTCTCTTTATACCGAACTGGGTGGCGCGGCCTTGCCCAGTATTGTCAATGAACTGCAGCAGGTACCTTACCTGTCACAAATCATTATCGGCCTGGATCGTGCCGATGAGGCACAGTATCGACATGCGATCGAGTTCTTTTCCATGTTGCCGCAGGAGCACCGCGTGCTTTGGAATGACGGTCCACGGTTGCGCGCAATCGATGCCGAACTGAAAGCACTGGACCTGGCTCCCAAGGAAGCAGGCAAGGGGCGCAATGTCTGGTATTGCATGGGCTATACGCTGGCATCAGGCAAAGCCGAATCGGTAGCGCTGCACGATTGCGACATCCTTACCTACAACCGGGGACTACTTGCCCGCCTGATATACCCGGTTGCAAACCCCCATTTCAATTATGAGTTCTGTAAAGGCTACTATGCCCGCATGGCTGATGGCCAGCTCAATGGACGCGTCAGTCGTCTATTGGTCACCCCGATGCTGCGTGCACTAAAGCAGCTACTGGGCGAAAACCACTATCTAAACTATATAGACAGTTATCGCTATCCGCTTGCGGGTGAATTTTCATTTCGCCGTGACGTGCTTAATGACATTCGCATTCCGAGTGACTGGGGGCTTGAGATCGGTGTGCTCTCTGAAATGCATCGCAATTACTCCAACAATCGACTGTGCCAGGTCGATATTGCCGATAGTTACGACCACAAACACCAGTCTATTTCCCAGGATGACCAGACGACCGGCCTTTCCAAAATGTCGATCGATATCGCCAAGGCAATATTCCGCAAGCTTGCAACACAGGGTGAGGTTTTCACCCAGGAGAGTTTTCGTACACTCAAGGCAACCTACTATCGTGTTGCACTGGACTTTGTGGAAACCTACTACAACGATGCCATCATGAACGGCCTGAAGACAGACATCCATGAGGAGGAACAGGCAGTAGAGATGTTCGCCAGGAATATTATTGACGCTGGCAACATCTTTCTTGAACAACCGATGGAGACCCCTTTTATTCACAGCTGGAATCGTGTTGTGAGTGCCATGCCGGACATTTTTGAGCGGCTTGTCGAGGCGGTCGAGGAAGATCATAAATCTTTCGCCGGCTGAGCAGAGCAGAAATGGCTGACACCATCAAAAGTCTTGAACAACGTGTGCTGGGCCACCTGGAGACCATCTATGCTGACACCGGCCTGGGTGATGATGGACCAGTGCTTGCTTCCCGGCTTTTGGAAATCATGGGGCTTGAATGCCGGCATCATCAGCCCGAGCGTTACAAAAATCTCTGGGACCAGGGCATGGTAACCATGATTACCTATGGCGACAGCGTCCAGCGGGCGGGTGAAAAGCCGCTTTCTACCTTGCACTATTTCCTTAATGCACACCTGAAAGAGACGATCAGCTGTGTTCATGTCCTGCCGTTCTTCCCCTGGAGCTCGGACGATGGTTTCGCTGTCATGGATTTCTCCAGCGTCAACGAGTCTCTTGGTAGCTGGGAAAACATCGAAGCCATTGCAGCTGATTATCGGTTGATGGCCGACCTGGTTATTAATCATTGCTCAAGTCGCAGTCGCTGGTTTGAAAACTTTAAAAAGGGTATTGATCCGGGTAAAGGCTATTTCGTTACCGTGGCGCCGGATGAAGATACCAGTCATGTTGTGCGCCCCCGTACCACTGATTTACTGCGAGAAACTGAAACCGCGGCAGGTACACGCTATGTCTGGTGCACTTTCAGTCATGATCAGGTTGATCTTGATTTTAAAAATACAGGGGTGCTGGAGGAATTCGTCGGGATTATTCGCCGCTACCTGGATAGCGGTATTCGCATTTTTCGCCTTGATGCGGTGGCCTTTTTGTGGAAGAGGTCTGGTTCCAGCTGCATTAATCTGAGCGAAACTCATGAACTGATTCGCTTGTTGAGAACACTGATCGAGCATGCCGAACCTGAAGCTATGATCATCACCGAAACCAACATTCCAAACCGCGAGAATCTTACCTACTTCGGTAATGCCAATGAAGCGCATGCGATCTATAACTTTTCGTTACCGCCACTGCTGGTGAACACCCTGCTTACCGGCGACAGTCAATATCTCAGTCAGTGGATGATGAGTATGCCGCCTGCTCAAAACGGTACCTGCTACTTTAATTTTATCGCTTCTCATGATGGTATCGGCCTGCGCCCCGCAGAAGGACTGCTTAGCGAGCAGGAACTCGATGAGTTTATCAATGCCATGCAAAACTTTGGCGGTCGTGTCTCCTGGCGCGCTGCAGAAGGAGGTGAAAACAGGGCTTATGAGATAAATATATCACTGTATGACGCCCTGCAGGGTACAACAAGGGGCGCCGACAGTTTTGGCAAGGAACGTTTCATCTGTGCCCACGCGATTATGCTGGCACTTGAGGGTATTCCCGCTTTTTATATTCATAGTCTGTTCGGAACCGGAAATGATTATGACCGGTTAAAGCACAGCAACCAGAATCGGGCAATCAATCGGCATCAATGGGACTGCCCGGAGCTGGAGGAACTACTGGCTGACCCCGGTACACATCACCACCAGGTATTTGAACGACTCAAACAGCTGATCAGCATCCGTCGTCAACAAGCGGCCTTTCACCCCAATGCCACGCAGTTTACTCTACAGTTGGGTCATGCTCTTTTTGGTTTCTGGCGGCAGAGCATGGACCGCAGTCAGAGTATTTTTTGCATCGCTAATGTCAGCACACAATTACAAAAACTTGCACTCTCTGACATCAACCTGATTGGTACCGATTGCTGGCGTGACCTGGTCAGTGGCGAGACCTATCAGGATCTCGATGCCAGGGTGACACTTAAACCCTACCAGGTACTGTGGATCAGTAATCGCTAGCAATCTGGGGGTGTTTGCTGTTGCTGGCTACCGGTGCCAGGTCTTGGCGTTTTCGTTGAAAGCCCAGAATGCACGCGCATGATGGGCGTTATGCATTTCTGCGCGGTTATATCTCAGGGCGGTGGTTGCGTGAAGGCTTCAGTGATTTTTCATTTATCAGGCGCGGCGCTTTGCACTGTGCATATAAAACTGTTCGAACTTGTTTGCCGGTAGCGGCCGGGAAATATAGTAGCCTTGCACCTGATCGCAGTGCATGGGCAATAAAATGCGCATGTGTTCTGCATTCTCTACACCTTCAGCGATGACTGACATGCCAAGACTGTGAGACATGCTGATAATGGCCGAGACGATGGCAGTACCCTTGGTCTCTGTCTTCAGGTTGCGGATGAAGCTTTGGTCAATCTTGAGTTTGTCAAACGGCAGTTTCATCAGGTAGCTGAGTGAGGAGTAACCGGTACCGAAATCATCCAGTGCAAGCCGCAGTCCCATGCTCTTGAACGCATCCAGGGTTTCGGAGGCCTGGCTGAGATCCTGAAGGATGCTGGTTTCTGTCAATTCCAGTTCCAGGTATTTCGGGTCAAGTCCGCTACGCTTCAAGGCACCCGCAATCGTGTCAACCAGGCTGTCTTCGTTGAAGTGTACTGCGGAAATATTGATGGACATGGTGAGTGGTTGCTTGAACAGCTTTGCCCATTTTTGTGCTGTGCGGCAGGCTTCATCGATTATCCAGTCACTGATTTGTACGATCAGGCCGAATTCCTCGGCAATCGGTATGAACACATCCGGTCCAATACTGCCAAGGTCCGGATCATTCCAGCGTAACAGTGCCTCGACGCCGGTAATGTCGCCCGTAGCCATATTAACCTGTGGCTGGTAATGCAATTCCAGCGAGTTATTGCTAAGGGCATGGCGCAGTTTGCCTTCAATTTTAAGTTTTTCTGCGGCTTCCTCATTCAGCTTGCTGGAGTAATACTGGTAGTTGTTGCGCCCCAGTTTCTTGGCATGGTACATGGCAATGTCAGCATTCTTTAACAGTTCTCCGGAAGTCTCGCCGTCTTCGGGGTAGATCGCGATGCCGATACTGGCGCTGACATAAAGTTCCTGCACCGAAATTACAAACGGTTCTGACAGCGAGGAAAGAATGCGCTTGGCGACTTTCTGCGGCTCGCCAGGACCGCTGATTCCGGGTAGCAGGATGATGAACTCATCACCGGCAAGCCGCGCGATGACCTGGGATGCCTCACCTTGCGGAGAATGCGAAACGACATCGGTTTCACGCAGTTGCTTTGAAAGCCGGTCGGAGAATGCTTCCAGCAGTTTATCGCCGGCCTGATGGCCGAGCGTGTCATTGATGCGTTTGAAGTTATCGAGGTCCAGAAACAGGACGGCGAGATTCTGCATGTCACGTCGTGCCTCGGCGGTGGCCCGGTTCAGGTAGTTCCTGAACATCAGCCGGTTCGGCAAACCGGTGAGGCTGTCATGATAGGCGACATAGCGAACCTGTTCATGATAGTGGCTCAGGTTCTTTCCCATCTCCCTGAAGGTGCTGGCAAGTTGGCCAATCTCGTCATTCGACTCGATATCAATTGGAACCAGCACCTGGCCCTTGCCCATTTCACTGGCAGCCAGTCTGAGTTTTTGAATAGGTCGTATCAGCAACTTCCGCAGAATGCCGAACAGGAGCGTGGTGGCCAGCAGCATGGCCATGGAGGTGATCAGGGTGACCGTCCAGCCAAGGTTGCTGCTTTTGGCCGTCAGTTCGTTTTTCTGGTGTACATAGAAGGCAAGTAGCCTGTCATGCAGTTTTATTGCCTGAAAGCTGGCTTCTGTTCCCAGGTATTGTCCTGTGAACTGACTGGTTCCAGCGGCATTGTTAAGGGCGGTACTGAAGAGACTGGAAGATAACTGTTTGCCAACGATTTCGGGTAAATGATGGAAGAGAACGGTGCCTTCATTGTCCGTGAAGAATATTTCACCGGTGTGGTCTGCATTGTCATTGTTGATATAAGGCTTAAGGAAATCCAGGCCAATCGTTAGCATGAGGTGGCCGTATAATTGTTTTTGCACACCATTATTTTGCGCTGCAACATATAAAGGCTTGCTGGCAAGTAATGCTGTTTTGTTGTTGTCGTGATTGTAGAAGAAAGTGGTATGAATAAGGTCCGGATTGTTACTTGCCTCAATAAAATAATTACTTGATGATTCGTTGATGGAACGGTTAACCGTGTTACCCAGTGCTGATCTGAGCTGTTCAATGCCGTCATTGCCCACTATGCGAATCTCGTAGTATTCAGGATATGCGAGCTGGTAATTAAACAGCAGGTCCATGATTTGCTGTTCCAGTAACGGCCGGCTTTCCGAAGTTGCCGGGGTTTCGATGTATTGCTGAATTAGTGCGGCATTTGAAAACAGGCTGGCATTGGCGCGGGCAGTGCGTAGCTGTGTCCGGGTTTGTAATTCAATTTGTTGAAGCAGGGTTGCTGACTGGTTTCGGGTGCGACTGCGGGCATCGTCCATCAGCAGGCTATAGGCGAACCAGCCAAGTACCAGTATGGGCAGAATGATCAGGGGGATCAGCAGGAGCAGTATTTTCGATTGCAGTTGCAAGTCATAAACCCGGGTTGCTGTATGACCGCCAGGCTGCCGTCATACTTTTTATATACATCACTGGTTTTACGGCTTTCCAGGCGAAATCTTGAGTACTTCAGGGCATATTTTCGGCACTGGTTATCATGTATATCACTGATATACATCATGTATTTATCAATGGCA
>JAOUCV010000291.1 GCA_029859555.1 Gammaproteobacteria bacterium | reverse complement strand
GCCGGGACGTTTTATCCACATATGCCCTTCAGATGATTGCAGCAGTTTGTTATTGCCATCAGTCACCTGCTGCCGGAAGTCTGCCTGCAAGGTATGCAGACCGGTAAAGAAATCTGTCATATAGGTTGGCGCCTGTGCGGCGTAAACGAATGCCGGCAGCAATAGCAGCGACAGGAGCCTGATCATAAATTTGAATGAAATCATCATCATTCCGGTGGTGGCGGTGCCAGCACTTCGCGATTACCATTATTTTCCATGGCCGAGACAATGCCGGTTTCTTCCATGTGCTCGATCATGCGTGCGGCACGGTTATAACCAATCTTGAGGCGCCGTTGCACACCGGAAATCGAGGCGCGTCGCGTCTGGGTAACGATGGCTACTGCCTGATCGTAGAGTGGGTCTGCCTCGGTATCATCACCGCCACCACCACCGTTCTGGGGTGACAGTCCCGGCACAGGCTCCGAGGAAGCTTCAAGAATTTCTGCCATGTATTCCGGTGCTGACTTGCCTTTCAGATGCCCGGCGATCTTGTGCACTTCCTGGTCGGAAACAAAAGCGCCATGTACGCGTACCGGTACGCTGGTGCCAGGTGCCATGTACAGCATGTCGCCATGTCCAAGCAACTGTTCCGCGCCCATCTGGTCGAGAATGGTACGGGAGTCAATCTTTGAGGAGACCTGGAAGGCGATGCGTGTCGGAATGTTTGCCTTGATCAGGCCGGTAATAACATCTACCGACGGTCGTTGTGTCGCCAGAATCAGGTGAACGCCGGCTGCACGCGCTTTCTGTGCCAGCCGCCCGATCAGTTCTTCCACCTTCTTGCCAACGACCATCATCATGTCAGCCAGTTCGTCGATAACGATGACAATGAACGGCAGTTGCTGCAGCATCGGGTGCTCGGTACCCTCCAGCGCTTCTTCGGGTTTGAACAACGGATCAGGAATCGGCTCACCGGCCTTCTCGGCATCTACCACCTTGCGATTGTAGCTGTCGATGTTACGCACCCCGAGGGCAGCCATTAATTTGTAGCGGCGTTCCATCTCCCCGACGCACCAGCGCAGCGCATTCGAGGCCTCGTTCATGTCGGTAACAACCGGCGTCAGCAAATGCGGAATACCTTCGTAAACTGACAGCTCCAGCATTTTCGGGTCGATCATGATGAGCCGCACATCCTTTGGCAGGGTCTTGAACAGCAGACTCAGAATCATGGCGTTGATACCCACAGATTTACCCGAGCCAGTGGTACCGGCAACCAGCAGGTGAGGCATTTTTGCCAGGTCCACCACGATCGGCACCCCGCTGATATCCTTGCCGAGTGCTAGCGTCAATGCTGAGCTGGATTCGTCGTACTCACGGGTATTGAGGATTTCGCCAAGACTGATAATCGAACGGTGCTCATTCGGGATTTCGAGTCCGATAACAGACTTGCCGGGAATAACCTCGACAACGCGCACACTGATTGCTGACAGGGCGCGAGCGATGTCCTTGGACAGGTTACTGACCTGGCTGACCTTGACCCCCGGCCCAAGATCCAGCTCAAAACGCGTAATCACGGGGCCGGGATTGACTGCAACCACTTCTACCTCGATGTTGAAGTCCAGCAGTTTCAATTCAACAAGCCGGGACATGGCCTCCAGTGCGGAAGTGGAATATCCCTCTTCAGACTCTCGTGGTTCGTCAAGCAGGGAAAGTGGCGGCAGCTCTGAATTCGGTGGCGGTTCAAACAATGGCACCTGGCGTTCACGTTCCTTGCGTTCACTCGGCTGGGGCGCTTTGATGACCGGTTCAATGCGCACCGGTTTGCGTTTTGCTTCACGGGTCTGGCTGGCCTTGATCACTTCCTTGCGTTCGGTGCGTGCGCGCCGTGCTGCCAGCTCTGCGGGGATCTGCCCTGCGGTTTCAATAACCCGGTCGGCAACTATCAATGTGTACTTGCCAATAAAGTCCATTACCACCAGCCAGGAGATGCCGGTGAACAGGGTAACCCCGGTGAGAAACAGTGCCAGCAGAAACAGGGTCGCTCCGACCGGACTGACGACATCGACCAGTCCGTTACCGATGAGATTACCGAATACACCGCCGGCTCCGGCAGGTAACTGCCCCTGGTAGCCATCGGATTCCAGTGTCGCCAGTCCACAGCCGGCACCTACAGTCAGGAGAAAGCCCGCCCAGCGTACTGCCAGCACGTGCAGATCAATATCTCCCGCGGGAGTAAGACCTCTGTAAACCAGCCAGCCGCTGTACCCGACCATTATCGGAAACAGGTAGGCGAGATAGCCAAGCAAGTACAACAGCACATCCGCAAGCCACGCACCGATCAGGCCGCCGGCATTGTGAATGATTGCAACCTCCCCGCTGTTTGACCAGCCAGGATCCGCCGGATGGTAGCTGGCCAGTGAGACCAGCAGGAAGATTGCCAGGGCACTGAGAATGAGCAAGGCCCCTTCTCGCAAGCCACGGCTCACCTGGTGCGTGATTTTTGCTGTTTTGCCTGATTTACGTTGCGCTTGGGCCAAAATCATCCTCTTTCATAGGTAGTTACGCCAATTGCAAGATTCTATTTGAATTTCTTGGTTAATCAAGTGATTCTTTCAGTGCCGGGTGGATTAGCTGCCCGGCCTCGACATTGATGCCGCGTTGCAGTTCAGCCGAGATTTTCCAGTCGGGCTCCGCCAGTTTGTGTACACAGGGCAGCAACACCGCAGACAGCGCCTGTGAAGCGCTTCTGGGCACCGCACCGGGAATATTGGTGACAGTAAAATGCAGCACACCTTCCTCAAGGTAGGTCGGGGCTTCGTAGGTCGTGGGTCGGGTGGTTTCAATACAGCCGCCCTGGTCGACCGAAATATCGACAATAACACTCCCTGCTGTCATCGATGCGACCATGTTGCGAGTGACCACGTGAGGCGAGCGTTTGCCGGTCCTCAACACCGCACCGATCAACAAGTCTGCGCCAGCGACTGCCTGTCTGACTGTATCCTGGTATGGATACAGTCCGGTGACGTTATTGCCAAGCCGGCGCATATCGGCAAGCCGCTCCCTGTCAAGGTCAAATACAGTGACTTCAGCACCCATTGCGGCCGCCATGAGAGCGGCATTGCCGCCAGCATTGCCAGCGCCAATGATGACAACGCGGCCGCGCTCGGTACCTGGCAGCCCACCCAGCAACAGCCCCTTGCCGCCAGCCGGTTGATGCAGAAGATTACTGCCAATCTGGGTGGCGAGCCGGCCTGCAATATCACTCATCGGCGCCAGTAAAGGCAATACATGGTCATCAGTTTCAACCGTTTCAAATGCGATGCCGGTCAGACCGATATCCAGCAATGAGTGGGCAAGTTCCAGGTTGGCGGCAAGGTGCAGGAAGCAGAACAGCAGGTGATTTTTCTGCAG
>JAOUCV010000290.1 GCA_029859555.1 Gammaproteobacteria bacterium | reverse complement strand
CGACCCGCCGACGCAAGCCCTGCAGCGTGGTCGCGATAGCCGTGGGGTGATGGGCAAAGTCATCGTAGACAGTCACGCCGTTCACTTCGCCGCGCACTTCCATACGGCGTTTAACACCCTGGTATTCAGCCAGCGCAGCAATCGCCTGCGCAACCGGTACACCGGCATGGCGCGCCGCCGCAATCGCCACCAGCGCGTTGTGTATATTGTGATCACCCAGCTGGTCCCAGTTCACCGTGCCGAGCAACTCTCCGGCCAGCATGACATCAAAGCTGCGGCCATCGTCTGTCTGCTTGCGTACTTGCCACTGCGCTGCGCCACCGGCAGACGAGACCGTTTCAACTGCTGTCCAGCAACCACGCTGCAGTACTGCATCCAGGTTACTGTCGTCAGCGTTACTGACAATCAGCCCGCTACCGGGAACGGTACGTACCAGGTGATGAAACTGGGTCTGGATAGCGGCAAGGTCGGGAAATATATCTGCATGATCAAATTCGAGGTTATTCAGCACCAGTGTGCGCGGGTGGTAATGGACAAACTTGGAACGCTTGTCAAAAAAAGCCGTATCATATTCGTCCGCTTCGACCACGAAAAACGGCGCTGCGCCAAGCCGTGCAGAAATGCCAAAATTTCGCGGAATACCGCCAATCAGAAAACCCGGCGAAAGCCCGGCATATTCAAGAATCCAGGCAAGAATACTGGCCGTGGAAGTCTTGCCATGCGTGCCAGCCACCGCCAGCACCCAGCGGTCCTGCAGCACCTGTTCGGACAGCCACTGGGGTCCGGAAGTGTAGCTCAGCCCTCGATCCAGCGTTGCTTCAACAGCCGGATTGCCGCGTGACATGGCGTTGCCAATCACCACGCAGTCGGGCGCTGCATCAAGTTGCGCCGCATCATAACCTTCTGTCAGGGAAATCCCCTGTTCAGATAACTGGGTGCTCATTGGCGGATAAACATTGGCATCCGAGCCGCTCACCTGAACACCGTGTTCCCGCGCCAGCAGCGCAATGCCGCCCATGAAAGTTCCGCAAATACCCAGAATATGAATATGCATTCAGACAACCTGTTGTGGAAAAAGCGTCGCGACGATTTGCATGCTCACCAGTGCATACAACACGGCAGCACCCAGTCCAACAGCAAATGAAGTCGACAGGGCATGGCGCATGATATGGGCCATGACAAATAAATTCCAGATCAGCAAAGACAGCCAGCTACCGGTCAGCAACGGCGACAACTGCTCGGCCGGCAAGTCGGGATCGACCAGCAGCACCAGCGGCAAAGCAAACAAACCCATCAGGCTGCCACTACCTGCCATTGCCGACAGGGTCTGTCCCAGACGCTCGGTTTTAGTTTGCAAGTACAACAGTGCTGACACAAATACGATCAGCATCACCACATCCAGGGCCGCCAGCTGCACGGCGACAACGCTACCGGAGGATGGAGACGCTACCAGGAATGAAACCAGTACATAGCAGGCCAGCGACAGCCCCGGCAGAAACCCGGAAACCGGCAGGTCCTGGGGTCCCTTGCGGAACAGGCAAATATCAAACCAGGCTCTAGCGAGTTGCAGCATCGCAAATCATACAGGCTGTGACGTTACTAAAAGCTGCACTGGCAGTAGTTCAAGGCATGCATAAAAACAGGCAGGCAGTCTTCGATCAGCGCTTCTTGCGTGCAGTCTTCCTGGCAGTCTTTTTCGCAGCGACTTTCTTTTTGGCAGCTGTTTTTTTCTTCGGCGCTACCTTGTTCCTGGCTGCAGCCTTCTTGACGGTCTTTTTGGCAGCTGTTTTTTTCTTCGGCGCTACCTTGTTCCTGGCTAGCGTCTTCTTGACCGCCTTCTTGGCAGCTGTTTTTTTCTTCGACGCGGGCTTCTTGCTGAGCGTCTTTTTCGCGGCTACCTTCTTTTTGGCAACCACTTTTTTCTTGGCTGCTACCTTCTTTTTGGCAACCACTTTTTTCTTCGGCACCGGCTTCTTCTTTACTGTCTTTTTGGCGGCGGCTTTTTTCACTGCCTTCCTGGCCGATTTTTTGGCGGGCTTTTTCTCGGCGGCTGCCTTCTCGGCCTTGCTGGCGCGGTGCTTGGCAAAGGCCGCACGAATGGCATCGGTACGCGTTTCGTTCTTTAGATTGGACTTGACGTCTTCGACAACCTTGGTGACGGCCTTGAAGATATCGGAAATTTCACCAACACCCTGAAGGGTGCGCAAGGTGCCATGCTCCTTGTAATACTCGACCACCGGCAGGGTGTGCGTTTCAAAAACCCGCAAGCGGTTACCAATGGTTTCCTCGTTATCATCAGCGCGGTGTCGCAAGCGACCGCCACACTCGTCACAACGCCCCTCGATATGCGGCGGTGCATAATAGACGTTGTACATCTGTCCACAGGACAGGCAGGTACGGCGCCCCACCAAACGCTGAATCAGGGCATCCACGTCCACGGCGACCAGCAACGACAGGTTCAATGGCCTCCCGAGGCTGGTCAACAGCTGGTCAAGTGCCTCTGCCTGCTGCAGATTTCTTGGAAAACCGTCTAAAATGAATCCCTTACGAGCATCCGGGCGGGTTACACGCTCCTGAATAATTGCCAGCACAATCTCGTCGCTGACCAACTGCCCGGCATCCATGGAAACCTTCGCCTGCCGCCCCAGCGGGGTCGCCTCGGCGACAGCTTCACGCAACATGTCACCCGTCGAGATTTGCGGCAACTTGTATTTCTCAACCAGCAATTTCGCCTGGGTACCCTTGCCTGAACCGGGGGCTCCCAGCATTACAATCCTCATTATGGTGTGGCTTCCTTTAGTGTGTTAATTTCATTAACTTCCTGAACCACGGAAGGTTTTTCCAATGCAAACAGGGGTTTTTTACGTGGCCGCTGCACCGAATAGCGTTTAAGCTACCCTCTGCCACTAGCATAAGTCAACGAAGTTCATGAAATAAATCAGGTTTTGAGCTAGAATCTGGCGCCCCCGGGAGCATACCCGGGTCCGACAGGCAACCTGGCAAACATTTCTAATGAGTCGTATCGAAGATTTCACCGAGAGCGAGCTGTGGATTATCAAGACCACACTCGAAGAACGTTATGGCGAAGCCACCGAGCCGATGCTGGCCGACACCGAGCTGCGCCTGAACGCCTACGCCACCGAGTTAACTCCGTGCCCGGCGGCCTACTGGGAACACGAGGGCTGCCATTTCATCATCTGCAAGACCGGTGACTCGAATTACCGCTGCCAGTTCTATTACCGCGTACACCAGATGTACGGCACCGGTGTTGAAGAATATGACGACCTGTCAGAGTGCATTGTGACATTACTGCAGGTACAGGCGGATTTCGTGGCCCCCGAAAACGAGAACGCATAAATCAACTGAAATTTATCCAACAGCAACAACCTCGAAGGAGAGCAAGCA
>JAOUCV010000289.1 GCA_029859555.1 Gammaproteobacteria bacterium | reverse complement strand
GGCAGTGTGATTATCCATGCCAGAAATGCCTGTAGCCCGAAGACGAAGTAGAGGCTCTTGTATTCAAAATAGGGTTCTCTGTTTTTCCGGATAGTAACGTAACGATGATCTTCCGGCTCACCCCAGTTGCGTGTCGTGATATGTATCGACAGGCGCAAGGCCCAAACTGCCACCAAACCGTAGATCAGGTAGCTGCGCATATTCGCCGGTTCGGTGAAGCCTATGAAGACAGTTGCCGCTGCGAGGAACATCAAAGACCACAAGCCATCGACGATACTGACGTCGCGTTTGATCAGGCTCGTTATCCACCCTGCCAAACCTATCCCCAGCATCGGTATAAGACCGATATACCAGACGTCAAAAGAATCAATCATAAATTCACCTCATCAGTGCGATAACCGTCGAAGCGTTCGCTGATCATCAGGATTAGTGGCAGTATTAAGGCCCAACCGATAGCGGTCAGCGTGAGCGCCATAGCGGTATTGCTGAATTCGATGGCGCCAAGCCGGTGTCCGGCATAGTAAGACGCGGGTCCTGCGATGAACCCGAGCGCTGCAGCCAGGACTTTTCTGTGTTTCAGCCAGCGTAGTGACAGGTTCAGCGTGGTTGCAAACACTGCCCAGAGTGCGATCAACCAGTAAGGTGCAATACCTGCGATGAGGATGCCATGCGAAAACTGATAGAACCGGGTCTGCATAAGGGTGCTATCCCACAAGGTACCAACCGCAGTGACCAGCACGATCATTATTATTTCACTTTTGAAGCCGAATGCCCGCCACAAATGGATTAGCAGTAATGCAGCAGCAGTGAGACTGCCAAGCCAGGCAAGGTTATTGCTCGCGGTGAGCACGCAGGCGAACCAGCCGATCTGAAACAGCAAGGCATTTTGCACCACCAGCGCCATCGTCGGGGCAGCTTGTTGCGATACCATGGCCATGGGGCTCTCTGTGCTGTCCAGGGTGTTCATGGGAACTTTGCTATGTGCATCATCTCGTGCCGATGACTTTCGCGATGAGCGACAGGCCGGATGCGATGTTTGGACCAAGCGACGTTACACCGATCGCTGCGAGTTCATCTGTGCCAGCTGTCAGCGCATCACCGCCGAAAAATACCGGCACCGTGGTTTCGCTGATCACTGACTTCAGGGATCTCATGGTTTGTGCACGATCAGCATGAGCGGAGCCTGCGAGTACAATCGCATCTGCATGCGTGATGGTAACCACAGTAGCAAGCTCATCGACGGGCATATCAGCACCCAGCTGTACGACACGATAACCACGGCTGTGAGCGTTGAGCGCAAACAGCAGGATCCCGAATTCATGACGTTCACCCGGCAGGCAGGCGGCGACGATTTTCTTGCCGTCATTCTGCAGATTCTGATGATGCAAGCGCGCGCCGATCTTGTTGCGCAGGTAGATGCTGAAGAAGTGTTCTTCGGCGACCCTGCCTTTATTGGTCGCCCATAGTTCGCCAATTTGCTGGAGCAGTGGCACGATGAGTCTGTCGGTGACGATATCGACAGGGTACAGGGTCATGGCTTCGTTGTAGACTTTGTCCACACTGCGTTCGTCAAACTGGCTGACGGAGGCAATCATGCGGCTACAGTAACCCTGCCAGATATCACCGACGGTGTCTTCGTCCTGCTGGTTTGCAAACAACTCGCTGGCGATACGGCTGATCGACATACCGCAGGCGAGTTTCTCCCGCACCTGGTTAATCAGGTCGATATGCTGGAGTGTGTAGAGTCGGTGTCCCTTGGGAGTGCGCAATGGTTTAATCAGTCCATAGCGTCGTTCCCATGCACGTAGCGTGACAGCATTGATGCCAGTCATTTCGGATGCGGTTCTGATCGGATACTGTTGCATAGGTATGTGGTCAATCACTGTTAAGTTATACAATATTCTATACAAAAAATGCCTTACTTGTACAACAATATTTTAGCAGGGAAGTTAAATAATTATTTATATATATTAATCAGATATTTATAAATTTATTTGGCATTAGGCTCTCACTCATAATTGTACAATTATTACGCAAATTAAAGATTCAAGGATCAAAGGACTGTGTTTTTCGGTCGGTCCCGGTCTCTGAACCTTTCAGATTTTCTGTCGCCACCCTGTGTCACTGGTCTTGTCTGCTGGCCAGGCAACTCAGACACCCGCACCTCAAACTGACTGTCGCCGATCACCGACTCTGTGCGGGTGGTATTTCTGGCTTCCCCGGGCGTTTACAACTCATGGGTGTGAGTACAAAAAAAGTTTTTTTCGAGGTACTTGCTTCAGGGCATCCGGAAAAAACAATCATCTGATGGTCGGGGGAAATAACATCAGGGTTGATGCGGGTCTGCCTGCTGCGGTGGTCCGGAAAATGAGCCCTGTCTGCCTGGAGATGAGTAACCCCTGATCGTCATCGAAACTGACAGAGAAGGGGTGTTTTGGATCACTGTTGTGTGACCGGCGTTATAGATTGACAGAGCGACACAGACTTCTTTGATTATAAAGCGGGTCTGTGTGGTTTGTTCCACACAGACCCGGTTTTGTTGGTATTAATCCTCTGCGCATACGCCTGTCGGGTCTATTGGCAGGAGAATCGAGTCGATACCGTACAGGGTAGATCCTCTCTTGGCCTTGAAGGCTGCAGTGGTGATGTTGGATGGTTCGGCATTGACATCACCTTTAACGTTTTGACCATACATGCCGGTACCTGCGACGATGCTCTTGCCGTTGGCCATATCCAGCTTGCCGGCGGTGAGTATGCTGCGGGGGTCTTTCAATTTCCCCAGGTAAACATGATAGGTCAGTACGTGGGTCAGTGCGTCTGTACCGTCGACATCGATGGCCAGCAGTTTCTCAGCCAGGTCCACCGCACTAGCGCAGCCAAGAAGTTCTGCTGTTGCGTCGAACACATCGTCGGTAGGGCCAAACAGGGTAACCTTGTTGTTATCGATGACTGATGTCAGATCCGTGGCTTGCAATGCAAACAGCAGCGTCTGGAAGCCGTTGTTGTCGAGTAATTCCGACATCCTCGGTGTTTTCGCTGCAAACGAGCTGAATGAGGCCATGCTGAGCAGGGCGAAGCCCAGAAACAGCGAGCTGATACGGGTGGCGGCTTTGGTTGCCAGAGGCTTGGTTTGGTGACTCATGTTAGTTCTCCTGTTAGTATTTTTGCGATCAAGTAAAGTATTTGTATAACAATTGTAAAACAAACACCGGGTTAGAAAAAATATAAAGTTATGTGAAAACAAAAGGATACAATTAAATTAAATATATTATTTTGCCTTCGAGGATTAATTTATCTTCGTGTACAACAAATGTCAAGCTAATTGTACAGATATTGTATAAGTATTATTTTTCAGTATCGGCTGCCTGTTCTTAATAAGTGTTGCAAGCACCGACGGGGTGGATCGGGTGC
>JAOUCV010000037.1 GCA_029859555.1 Gammaproteobacteria bacterium | reverse complement strand
TTTTTTTTCATTTGCTGTAATTCTTTTTCCAGCAAACGGTACTTGTCCTGCAGCTGTGCAATCTTTTCTTCCGCCTCTTCGCGGCTTGACTTGACCATCCCTGCAATACGCTGCAGTCGCTGCTCGTTGGCTGCGACCCATTGCAACGCCGTTGCGCCGGTCACCGCTTCAATGCGGCGCACCCCCGAGGCAATACCGGTCTCGGAGGTGATTTTCAGAAGACCTATATCGCCGGCATGTTTAACATGCGTGCCGCCACACAACTCGACAGAAAAATCACCAATCGACAACACCCTGACCTCATCACCGTACTTTTCGCCAAACAGGGCCATCGCGCCAGATTCAACGGCGGCATCCATCGACATCACCCGGGTTTCAGCCATGGCGTTGCGGCGTATCTGTGAATTCACCAGCGCTTCGATCTCTGCCAGCTGTTCGCTGGTCACCGGTTCGTAGTGCGCAAAATCAAAACGTAAACGTTCGGGGTCGACCAGCGAGCCTTTTTGTTGCACATGTTCACCCAGCACCTGGCGCAATGCCGCGTGTAACAAATGCGTGCCGGAATGGTTCAGGATGGTTGCCTGGCGACGCTCAAAATCGACGTAGACATTGGCACTGTCGCCGACCGCCAGGACACCCTCGGTGACATTGCCGATGTGGGTGATGACAGTGCCCTGCTTTTGTGTGTCCTGTACTTCAAAGCGGGCACTGGTCGTTTCCAGGCGGCCGTGATCACCCACCTGGCCACCGGACTCTGCATACAGGGGTGTCTGCTCCAGCACCACGATACCGGACTGCCCGGTCTCGAGCCGCTCGACTGCCTCGCCCTCATGAAACAGCCCGAGCACACGGGACTGATCGGCAAGCTGCTCGTAACCGGTAAAGGTGGTTTCACCCTCTACCTGCAGGTTGCCGGAATAGTCACTGCCGAACTGGCTGGCGGCACGTGCACGGCTGCGTTGTGCATTCATGGCTTTTTCAAAGCCGTCGTGATCAATGCCGAGACCCCGTTCGCGGGCAATATCTGCCGTCAGGTCCATCGGGAAACCGTACGTGTCGTACAGCTTGAATACCGTCTCTCCGGCAATCACCGTACCCTGCATCGTAGCGAGGTCATCCTCGAGGATGCGCATACCCTGTTCCAGGGTCTCGGCAAAGCGCTCCTCTTCGAGTTTCAGGATGCGTTCAACGTGTGCCTGGTTTCGCAACAGCTCCGGGTAGGCATCGCCCATCTCCGCCGCCAGCGTTGCCACCAGCTTGTAAAAAAACAGCTGGTTCACGCCGAGCTGGTAACCGTGGCGCACCGCACGACGAATGATGCGTCGCAATACATAACCGCGCCCTTCATTGGAAGGCAGCACGCCATCCACAATCAAAAAGGAACAGGAACGAATGTGATCGGCAATGACCCGCAGCGAGTTATTCGCCAGGTCGGTGGTCGCGGTGATTTTGGCGGCTGCCTTGATAAGCTGCTGAAACAGGTCAATGTCATAGTTGGTATGTACACCCTGCATGACCGCCGCCAGCCGCTCCAGGCCCATGCCGGTATCGACCGAGGGTTTCGGCAACGGCTGCAGGGTACCTTCTGCATCGCGGTCATACTGCATGAATACCAGGTTCCAGATTTCGACGTAACGGTCGCCGTCTTCTTCCGCTGTACCGGGTGGCCCACCCGGAATATCAGGTCCATGATCGTAGAATATTTCAGAACAGGGGCCGCAGGGACCGGTGTCGCCCATGGACCAGAAATTATCGCTGGCGCCGATGCGGCTGAATTTGTTTGCATCGACCTTGATCTCGTTCAACCAGATATCGGCGGTCTCGTCATCTTCATCGAACACCGTGACCCACAACTTTTCCGGCGGCAACTGCAGGATGTTCGTCAGAAAATCCCAGGCATAGCCGATCGCCTCGCGTTTGAAATAATCACCGAAACTGAAATTACCCAGCATCTCGAAGAAGGTGTGATGACGCGCGGTATAACCGACGTTCTCCAGATCGTTATGCTTGCCACCGGCACGTACACAGCACTGACTGCTGGTGGCACGGACGTAAGGACGTTTTTCATTACCCAGAAAGACCTCCTTGAACGGCACCATCCCGGCATTCACAAACAGCAGGGTCGGATCATCTGACGGCACCAGCGATGCCGAAGCCACCACCTCGTGGTCGTTTGCCTTGTAATAGTCCAGGAAAGCCTGGCGAAGTTCTGCGCTGCTGGTCATGGTGAGCCTTGATTGCGGATTTAAAGTGTTGCCTGTAGCTGGTTGAAATTCACAACCTTTTATTATTCCGGTATTGGCGGTGGATTGATACTGTTTTTGTTGCCGAAGTGTGTATTTGCCCCCCTCTCGCTGCGAGGCGACAACAGGCATGCCGGCGCTAGAATGACGCGGCAAGCCAGGGCCGGGAGGCTTCGGGATCGCGGATACAAACCGGCCCCTTCCCTAGTCGTCCTTGAACGCCCCTGATATCTGCTCCGAGGTAAAACCACGCTGCTGCAGGAAGCGCATCTGCCGGCTGCGCTCTTTGAAATCATCGGGCTGCTGTGCACCAAACTTCTTTTCCCGCACTTCCCTGACCCGTTGCCACCATTGATCGTCAAACGCCTCGATAGAGAGACTGACCAGCTCGGACGCAACGCCGCGCTCGCGTAATTCCATGCGGATTTTTTGCGGTCCTGAACCGCGTTGAAAACGGGAATTTACAAAGGCCTCGGCAAATCGCGCATCGCTCAGCAGGCCATCTGCCACCAGTTCGGCCACCGCGATCTCAACGAGATCCTCGTCAAAACCGCGGCCCGTTAACTTGCGGGTCAGTTGCTGCTCACTGTGCTCACGCCGCGCCAGGTAATCCATGGCCGTCTTGCGCAGGTACAGCGGGTCCTGATAACGCTCGTCGTCCGGCTCAGGCTTCAGCTTCAAGCGCCTCTTCTTCTTCAACCTCAGCCACCACCGCCGTATCCAGCAGCTTGGCACGCAACTTGGCCTCGATCTCGTTGGCCATGTCGGGGTTTTCCTTCAGGAATTCACGTACCTTTTCCTTGCCCTGGCCAATGCGGTCTTCGCCGTAGCTGTACCAGGCGCCGGATTTCTCGACGAAACCGTGCTGCACACCGAGGTCGATCAGTTCGGCCTCGCGTGAAATGCCCTCGCCGTAGAGGATCTGGAACTCGGCCTTCTTGAACGGGGGTGATACCTTGTTCTTCACCACCTTGACGCGGGTTTCATTACCGACAATTTCCTCTCCCTTCTTGATGGCGCCGATGCGACGGATGTCGAGACGTACCGAGGCATAGAATTTCAGCGCATTACCACCGGTGGTGGTTTCCGGGCTGCCAAACATCACACCGATCTTCATGCGAATCTGGTTGATGAAAATCACCATGGTGTTGGAGCGTTTGATGTTACCGGTGAGTTTGCGCAAGGCCTGTGACATGAGACGCGCCTGCAGCCCCATGTGTGAATCACCCATGTCGCCCTCGATTTCTGCCTTTGGCGTTAACGCCGCGACCGAGTCGACTACAACAATATCTATGGAACCGGAACGCACCAGCATGTCGGTAATTTCCAGTGCCTGTTCACCGGTATCCGGTTGCGACACCAGCAACTCATCCACATCCACACCAAGCTTCTCTGCATACGCGGGGTCCAGCGCATGCTCGGCATCAACAAACGCTGCCGTACCGCCAAGCTTCTGTGCCTCGGCGATCACCTGCAATGTCAGTGTCGTTTTACCGGATGATTCAGGACCGTATATTTCAACAACCCGGCCACGCGGCAAGCCACCGATGCCGAGCGCAATGTCGAGCCCCAGCGAACCGGTTGAAATGGCTTCAATGTCGCGCACTGCGCTGACATCACCCATGCGCATGACTGCGCCCTTGCCGAACTGTTTTTCGATCTGCCCCAGTGCTGCACTCAAAGCCTTGCGTTTATTATCGTCCATTCAGTTTCTCCAAAAGTTGTGCGTGGCGCTGCCATCCATAGCTCGCCGGACGCGGCGATTATCCCATAGAAAACACTAGCCCTCTAGCTCCCAGGAGCCGAGTAGCTGATAGCTTGCAGCACGCGGGCCAGTGACTGACTCGACCAGACTGAAATGTCTGATTGACCAGTCAATCGGGGCGATATGCTGAATGTCAGGCGCACGCTGTATCTTGCGAGCCAGCGTGATGTGTGGCTGATAAGGCCGTGTTTCCGTTTGCAATCCGCAGTCGCCAAGCGCCGTCTGCAGCATGCCGGCCAGCGACCATAGAGGTGGCGGCGTATGCACCGGACCCGCCCAGTAGATGCGCGGCCGCGACCAGTGACCGATATGCCCGATGCTGAGCTCAAATGCCGGACAGCGGATATCAGCCGCCGCTGCCTGCAGACACTGGCGCACCGTGGCCGTCACCGCACCGGCAAAAGCCAGTGTCAGGTGCAAATTCTCGGCCGGCACCCGCTTTACCCGCTTGCCAAGCAATGCGGCACCGGCCTGGTCGAGACGCGTGCGCACCGCCGCCTCCGGCCAAAGCGCGAAAAACAGCCGCTGCCGTGGCCCGCCTTCAGGCCTTGCCGAGGACATCCAGCAAACCTTCCAGTGCACACACCACCGATTGCAAGCGCACAGCCTCGCGATCACCTTCGAAATGTTTTGTATGCTGATGATGTGAATGGTCTTTTAGCGCCCATGAGAAGCACACCGTACCGACCGGCTTGCCCGGAACAGCGCCATCGGGACCGGCTATCCCGCTGATCGCCACACTGATATCCGCCTGGCTGTGGAGCAGTGCACCGAGCGCCATCTCCTGCACCACGGCTTCACTGACCGCCCCGTCACGCAGCAGGGTCTTTGGCCGGACACCGAGCATCTCCTGCTTGGCCGCATTGCTGTAGGTGACGAAACCACGTTCAAACCACTGCGAACTGCCGGCAAGGTCGGTAACGGTCTTGGCCAGCCAGCCACCGGTACAGGACTCGGCCACCGCCAGCCGCTTCTGTTGTTGCAGCAACAGCTTGGCGAGTTGTTGTGACAATTCAGTTAGCTTGTCCATGGCAGTCCTCTGTATTTGCGGGAGCGGATCGCGTCCGCGATTTTGTGGTTAATCTGATCGCGGGCGCGATCCGCACCTACAAAACCAATGTCGGTATTGTAGACTATCCCGCCATGACGACCGCCACCACCACCCACACTCCGATGATGCAGCAATATCTCGGCATCAAGTCCGAGCATCCGGACATCCTGCTGTTTTACCGCATGGGCGATTTTTATGAGCTGTTCTATGACGATGCCCAGCGTGCTGCCAAACTGCTGGACATCACGCTGACGGCGCGTGGCAAATCAGCCGGTAATGCCATACCGATGGCCGGCGTACCGGTGCATGCCATCGATCAGTACCTCGGGCGGCTGGTTCGCCAGGGTGAGTCCGTCGCCATTTGCGAGCAGGTCGGCGACGTCGCCAGCAGCAAGGGACCGGTTGAACGCAAGGTGGTGCGTATCGTCACACCCGGCACCGTCACGGAAGAATCACTGTTAACTGACCGACAGGATAATTTGCTGGTCGCCCTCCACCAGGCCAGCGACGACTGGGGCCTGGCGGCACTGGACCTGGCGGGCGGGCGCTTCAGCGTGCAGCAGTTTCACGGTGACGAAGCGCTGCTCGGTGAACTGCAACGCTTAAACCCGGCAGAGTTGATTATTAATGAAGCAACCGTGCTGCCGGCTGCTGTTGAAAATCGTAGCGGTCTGCGGCGCCAGTCACCGTGGCTGTTTGACAGCAACAGCGCCCGGCGCGCGCTTAACGAACAATTCGGCACACGCGACCTGGCCGGCTTCGGTTGTGAGCACATGGATATTGCCATTGGTGCCGCCGGCGGCCTGCTGCAGTATGTGAAAAATACCCAGCGCACTGCCCTGCCGCATCTGCGGGCACTGCGTGTTGAAGAACGCGCCGACAGTCTCATCCTGGATGCCGCCACCCGGCGCAACCTTGAACTGGAACAAGCCAGTTCCGGTCAAAAACAACACACGCTGGCCGGCGTCCTCGATTGCACGGCGACCGCCATGGGCGGTCGTATGCTGCGCCGCTGGATGCACCGCCCGCTGCGCAACCATGCACTGCTGCAAGCGCGTCACCAATGCATCGCAGCACTGCTGGACGCCAACATTCAGGAAGACCTGCACACGCTGCTGCGCGGCATTACAGATATTGAGCGTATCCTGACGCGCATCGCGCTCAAATCGGCACGACCACGCGATCTCACCGGACTGCGCGACAGCCTTGAGCAGCTTCCCGCCATCCAGGAAAAACTGGCGAACCACAAGGACCCTCTACTGGCCACCCTGTCCAGCCGCATCAGTCAGCACCCTCAAACCCATGAACTGCTGACGCGCGCACTAAAACAGGAACCACCCCTGTTGATCCGTGACGGCGGCGTACTCGCGAAGGGCTACCATGAAACACTCGACGAACTGCGCAACCTCAGCGAGCACGGCGACCAGATACTGCTCGACATGGAACAGCAGGAACGTGAACGCAGCGGCATTGCCACGCTGAAGATCAGCTACAACCGGGTACACGGCTTTTATATAGAGGTCAGCCGCCTGCAGGCCGACAAGGTGCCTGATAATTACCAGCGTCGCCAGACACTGAAGGCCGTCGAGCGCTACATCACCCCGGAACTCAAGGCACACGAGGACAAGGTACTGAGCGCGCGCGAGCGTGCACTGGCGCTGGAAAAATCGCTCTACAACGATCTGTTGAATGAACTCTGCGAACAGTTACTGCCATTGCGCGACACCGCAGAGGCCATCGCCGAACTCGACGTACTGACAAACTTCGCCGAGCGCAGCCAGACACTCAAACTTGTCTGCCCGGAAATGGTTGAGCAAAGCGGCATTCAAATCGATGCGGGCCGCCACCTGGTGGTCGAACACATACTCGATGAAGCCTTTATCCCCAATGACGCCTGCTTCAGTGATACGCAACGCATGTTGATTATTACCGGGCCGAACATGGGCGGCAAATCAACCTACATGCGACAGACGGCATTGATCGTATTACTTGCACACATCGGTTGCTATGTACCGGCGAGTCGCGCGACCATCGGACCCGTCGACCGGATTTTCTCGCGCATCGGTGCAGCCGATGACCTTGCCGGCGGCCGCTCCACTTTCATGGTCGAGATGACGGAAACAGCCAACATCCTGCATAACGCCACCAGCAACAGCCTGGTACTGATGGATGAAATCGGGCGCGGCACCAGCACCTATGACGGACTGTCACTGGCATGGGCCTGCGCGATTGACCTGGCGGTGCGCGTCAAGGCCTTTACCCTGTTTGCCACGCACTACTTTGAACTCACGCAGCTGCCGGAAGAATACAGCGATATTGTCAATGTCCATTTGCAGGCCGTTGAACACGATGACCGCATCGTATTCCTGCATGCCGTTAAAACGGGTGCCGCTGACCGCAGTTATGGCCTGCATGTCGCTGCACTGGCCGGGGTGCCGAAGCAGGTGCTTGCCCACGCGCAGCAGCGACTGCTGGAACTGGAAAACACCGCCGCAGCTGGCCCGGCAGCGCAGGCCAGCGAGCAAATGACCCTGTTCCAGTCTCCTGCTGATCATCCGCTGCTGGCAGCGCTCAGGGATATCGATGCCGATGAGTTGTCACCGCGGCAGGCGCAACAGGCGCTCTACACCCTGAAAGAACTGGCCGAGCAGGAACTGCATTCATAAGCCACGCGATTAGCTGTATACTTCACCACCATGATTTTGCTGTTATCTATAACATCCTGATAACAATAAGTTACATAACTTACTTCATATTTTTCTGTGCATGGCAAACCGCAATACTGCCCTGCACAGCGTGATGACTACTGGAGAGACTCATGACCTTTGTTGTGACCGAAAACTGCATCAAGTGCAAATTAACCGACTGTGTCGAGGTATGCCCGGTTGACTGCTTTCATGAAGGCCCGAACTTCCTGGTGATTGATCCGGACGAATGCATCGACTGTACCCTGTGCGAACCGGAATGCCCCATCAACGCCATCTTTGATGAAGGCGACCTGCCTGCCGGGCAGGAACATTTCCTCGAGCTGAACGCGGAGCTGGCGCAAAACTGGCCGGTGATTACGGAAATGAAGGATCCCCCCGCAGATTCGGACGAATGGAAAGACAAGCCGGACAAGCTGCAATACCTGGAGCGCTGAATTCGCGTTGCAACTGCCTGCGCGCGGCCAGTGTCAGCCAGTAACTGGCTTGCCCGCGAACAGCAGCAGCGTATGTTTTCATGGCATTGAAAAGCCCTGTCACGCTGGTTTCCTGCCACCAGGATATTTTCGAGCTTACGGCTTCGCGTATCCTGGAAGGTGCCACGTCACTTCCCGACCTTTGCAACACGGTGGTACTCCTCCCTGACCTGCAATTTGCAGCACGTCTGCGTCGACAGTTGTTATTGCAGGCAGGGAAAAATGACTGCGCCGCCCTGCTCGGCCCGATCATTACCACCGCCGAACACTGGCTGTGCGAGCAGCATCCCATCGAGCAAAGCATCCCCGGTCGCGCACAACGCGAACTGATGCTGGTTGAAGTGCTGATGCAGCACCCCGGTTTTTTCAGAGGCAGCAACCCCTGGCTACTGGGCGCCAACCTGGTTTCGCTGTTTGATGAACTGACAGTCAACCGCGTCAGCATTCCCGACGACCTGGCCGCGTTTACCTCCCGGCTTGTCAGTGCCTACGGTATTGAAGACCAGTTGCCTGAACCCCTCGGCATGGAGGCCAGTATTGTGCACCGGCTCTGGCAAGCCTGGCATACACAGTTGGCCAGTAACAATATGCTTGATCCGGGACTCGCCAGCCTGCAGCGCATGTCCCTGAACAGGGAACAGCTGGATGCGCATTTTTATTATTTCGCAGGCTTCGACTCTATCAGCACAGCTGAACACGAGTGGATTGACAGCTTGTTGGCAGATGGTCGCGCTGAATGCCTGCTTTACCAGCAGGGATATGCCTTAAACAACACGGCTTCCTCACCCATACAGGCACCCATACAGGCGCTGCGGCAACAGGCACAGCCGGCCAGCATGAAGCAAGCGGCTTCCCAATGTCTGGATGCCGTTTTTCAGTCAGGAACGACATCCCTGCCGGAGCGAGCCGCCGCGATCCGCAGCGCCTGTTCAGAATCACCCCTGAGCGACTACATGGCAATCTTCCCTGCCAACTCGGCAGAACAGGAGGCCCGCGCCATTGATCTGCAGGTACGTCAATGGTTGCTGGACGGCAAACGCCTGATCGGCATCGTCACTGAAGACCGGCGCCTGGCAAGACGCGTACGGGCATTACTGGAACGTGCCGGCATCAGGCTGCTGGATAGCGGCGGCTGGGCGCTTTCCACCACCAGCGCCGCGGCCGTAGTCGAACGCTGGCTGGAAACCATCGAGGAAGATTTCTCGCATCAGCCGTTGCTGGATGTTCTCAAGTCGCCGTTCATGTTTCCCGATGACGACCGCGAACAACTGGAGAACACTGTTTACCGACTGGAACACGACATTATTCTGCACGAACAGATTGCGCGCGGACTGCAGCGTTATCGCAGCCAGATCGCACGCCGCCTGCAACGCCTGCAAACCAGCTGGACAACGGAGACTGCCGAGCAGTTAAACGTGCTGTTAAACCGGCTGGAGCAGGCCGCCGATCCACTGCGGGAGTATGCGGGCGGTAAACCGGCAAGTCCGCTGCTATTGCTGCAGGCACTGCGCAATAGTCTCGAGAGCGCCGGCATCTGGAGCGCCTTCGAAACCGACCTCGCCGGGCAGCGCATCATTCATGAATGGCAGTTACTTGGCGATGCTGCCAGTCACTGCACCCTTGAAATGAACTGGATCGAGTTTCGTGCCTGGCTCGGCGCCGCACTGGAGCGGCATGACTTTCGACCCGCCACGACTGATAGCCCGGTGATGCTGCTGACACTGCAACAGGCACAGCTCGGACAGTTCGATGCACTGGTAATGGGCGCCTGTGACCGTGAATACCTGCCGTCCGGCGCGGCAAAGTCACCGTTTTTCAATGACCCGGTACGCCAGGACCTCGGCCTGCCGGTCTGGCCCGACCGTTACGCAGAACAGTTGCAACGTTTTCGACGCTTGCTGGAAAGCGCGCCGCACATTTTACTGACCTGGCACCAGCAGGATAATGGCGAAACACGCATGCCGGCCACGTGGCTGGAGATGTTGCAGACATTTCACCAGCTTGCCTGGGGCGACCGGCTGGAGTCCACTTCACTGGGGCAGTTACTGCAACAGCCCGGCACACAGGTACGCGGCAACAACCCGTCAGCCACGCCCGCACCGTTAACGTTCCCGCGGCCCGCAGTGCCGGCAGCGCTGCTGCCCGGCAGACTGTCTGTCAGCGCGCACCGCAACCTGATCAGCTGCCCTTACAGGTTTTATGTTGCCAGTTGCCTGAAACTGAGGCCCAAAGAAGAGCTGAAAGAAGCCTTCGAGAAAGCCGAGTATGGACAGCTGGTACATCGCGCACTGGAACTGTTTCACAAGGGCGGCAAGGGTTATCCCGGCCCGTTTAGCGAAGCGGTTACCGCGGCCAACCAGTCACAGGCGATCAAGCTGCTGGAACAGATTTCTGAACAGGTCTTTTCCAGCGAACTGGAAGACAACTTTGAACACCGGGCCTGGCTGCGCCGCTGGCTGGTATTGATTCCCGAGTACGCCAAGTGGCAATCAGCCCACCAGCGCGACTGGCAGTTTACCGATGCCGAACAGGATGACAGCCTTGAACTGCCCGGCGGACGTGTCCTGCACGGTCGACTTGACCGGGTTGACAGTGGCCCTGCCGGCATCGACATCCTTGACTACAAAACCGGCGCTATACCGAAACAGGATGCCATCGATAGCGGCGAGGAAGTGCAGCTACCCTCCTATGCCCTGCTGACCGGCAAGCCGCCGGCTCGTGTCGAGTACCTGCAGGTGGATGGCCGCGTACGCAGTGGCGCCAGTCTTGAAGGAGCGGCGCTCACCTCACTGGCGGAGAATGTAAAACAACGCCTTGTTGATGTGCTCGCTGCCATAGAAGCCGGTGCAAGCTTGCCAGCGTGGGGCGACGCGGGCAGCTGCCGCTATTGCGAAATGGACGGACTCTGCCGGCAACAGGCCTGGCTGGAGAGCCCGCAGAGTGAAAATTCCACAGCACCCTGTGCAGCCGCGCCCGCACCAGCCGGGAAGCACACATGAATACCCTGCATGCCGCCGACCCGCAACGCAATGCCACCGTGCATGCCTCTGCCGGCACCGGCAAAACCTGGTTGCTGGTGACGCGCATCGTGCGCCTGCTGCTGGCCGGTGCCCGCCCTGACAGCATTCTCGCGGTTACCTTCACCCGCAAGGCTGCCGCAGAAATGCAGGAACGTATTTCCACACGCCTGCATGACCTTATGTGTGCGACGACCGATGAACTGGAGTCACAACTGGCTGACATCGGACTCACTGCCGATGCGCAAAACCGTGAACGTGCCAGGCAACTGTATGAAGAACTGCTGCTGCACCCATACACACTGCGCACCACGACTTTCCATGCCTTCTGCCAGGAACTGCTGCAACGTTTCCCGCTGGAAGCCGGGGTGTCACCCGGTTTTGAATTAAAAGAGACCACCGGTCTGCTGGAACAACAGGCATGGGAGGCATTGATCACTGAATCGGCCGGCAAAACAGCACCGATGTCTGCCGTGCTTGATCAGCTGGCTGAAAGCTGTGACGGACTCAGTAATACACACACCGCCTTACGCTCGTTTCTGTCACACCGCAGTGACTGGT
>JAOUCV010000036.1 GCA_029859555.1 Gammaproteobacteria bacterium | reverse complement strand
TGCTGCAAGCTTGTTTGACACCATCAGACCGGTGTTTCTTACAGCAGCCAATGAACCGCGCAAGGTAAAATCAGCAAAAGCACAAATCGCACGCCTCGGTGAAGCCGGCGAGCAACAGTACCTCAGCCTGCACGAGGCTATCTGTGCTGCACTGCTAACACTGCTCGACCGGCAGGCACGCTACCGGACGTTTCAGATGACAATCGCCTGGATCACCGCCGGCAGGCAACTGTTATCGCATTACCAGCGTATCAAGCAGGAACAGCGCCTGCTGGATTTTGCCGACCTCGAGTGGAAAGCGTGCGAGCTGCTCAACAGGAGTGAGCATGCCAGCTGGGTACAGTACAAGCTGGATACCCGCATCGACCATCTGCTGGTGGATGAATTCCAGGACACCAACCCCACCCAGTGGCACTTGCTGTTACCGCTGCTGGAGGAGCTGGCTGCCGGCAGCGAACAACGCCTGCGTTCGGTCTTCCTGGTGGGTGACACCAAGCAGTCCATCTACCGTTTCCGCCGCGCCAACCCGGCGCTGCTGGGTGAGGCTTCCCGGTGGCTGGCGCAAAACCTGCAGTCAGAGAAGTATCCGCTGGACGCATCAAGACGTTCGGCGCAGGCCGTCATTGACTGCGTCAACAGCGTCTTCGAGAGTGAACCACTGAAGCAACGCATCGGCAGTTTCAACCGGCACACCACTCACCTGCCCGATGACATATATGGACATGTGGAATTACTGCCGCTGATCACGAGCACTGCGGACAGCGACGCAGAACCGCTAGCCACGGCACTGCGTAACCCGCTGCAGACACCCCGCCCTGACGTTGAAGACCGGCGTTATGCCCGTGAAGGCGAAATGATTGCCGACAGGATTTGCCAGCTGGTTGCGAACAACACCGCGGTGACCCACGACACTGCCACGCGCACCTTGCGCTATGGCGACATCATCATCCTGCTGCGCCAGCGCACCCATGCCTACGCCTATGAAAAGGCGCTGCGGGAAAAAGCGGTTCCCTACCAGAGTGCCAGCAAGGGTACCCTGCTGGACAATATTGAAATTCGTGACATCGAATGCCTGCTGAACCTGCTGATCTCCCCGCATGACAATCTTGCACTGGCACAGCTGCTGCGCTCACCGGTATTCAACCTCGACAGCGAAGCACTGATCCCGCTGGCCGCCGAGGGCAGCGGCAGCTGGTATGAACGCCTTGCCGTTCTGGCCGCGGCACAGCAGGCCCCGTTTACAGCCATCCATGAGATGCTGCAACGCTGGCGCCGGGATACCGGCAGGATCCCGGTACATGACCTGCTGGACCGCATCTACCATGATGCTGAAATCATGCCGCGTTATGAAGCCGCCTTCCCGCCAGCCTTGCTGCCGCGGGTACGTGCCAGCCTTACCCGCCTGGTAGAACTGGCACTGGAAATCGACAACGGCCGCTACCCGAGTCTGCCACGCTTTCTGGACCAGCTGAAGCGCCTGCGGCGCTCGGACCAGGACCAGCCTGATGAGCATGCGCCGGAGGAAGCGGACAATAACCGGGTACGCCTGATGACCATACACGGTGCAAAGGGGCTGGAGGCACCGGTTATTTTCCTGGCCGATACGGCGGTTACAAAAAAATCCGGACAGGCCTACGAGGCACTGGTTGACTGGCCGGGCGATGCGGACAGACCTGCGCATTTCCTGCTTACCGGTACCACAAAAAAACTCGACCGTGTGAGCCGCAGCCTGCTGGACAGACAGGCCCAGGATGGCTTGCGCGAAGATGCCAACCTGCTGTACGTCGCCATGACACGCGCGCGCCAGCAGCTGTACATCTCGGGCTGCCAGCCCGACAGGAGCAGCGAGCCGGGCTGGTACCAGATGATCAGTGAAGCACTTGCCGAATGGCAAGGCACCGCGGCAGGTGGTCGGGTTCATGAAACCGGTACAGCGTCTACCCCGGAAACAAAAACCGCGACTGAAAAACATACCCTTGAGACAGACCCGCGGCTCACACAGATAATTAGCGCACCCGCCGCACTGCGCCAGATTGCCCCCAGCCGGGTAACGGCAGGAACCGTCATGGAAAGCGGGGACAGTGATGGACAGGAGCGCGGTATTGCGATTCACCTGATGTTACAGGCCCTGGCATCACAGACAGTCCCTGCAGCAGCCAGCCTGCCGGCATCACTGGCCGGCAATATCAATCGCGATGTGCATGACCCGCAAGCCAACGCCTGGTGGCTGGAAGCACAGACCACCGCAAGTCATACAGATTTTGCCTTCCTGTTTGACCCGCAACAGTACGATCAGGCCTTCAATGAAGTGCCGGTGCAGTACCTGGATGCAGACATACTGGTGTATGGCATTATCGACCGGCTGGTCATCTGCGGCGACACCGCCTTTATAATCGACTACAAGACACATACCACCGCCAGCCCTGAAACGGTTGATAGACTGGCCGGCAATTACCGGGAACAGATGCGTCTCTATTGCCTGGGAGTAGCGAAACTGTGGCCTGAGAAGCAGATCAGGCCGTATCTGTTGTTTACCCATAGCAAGCAACTAGTCCCTATGGATGAGCCAAAATCTGCATAATGCATATAAATCCCGGACAAGGTCCGCTCCTACAGGTGTATCTACTGTTGTAGGAGCGGGCCTTGTCCGCGACTGGTTTTTATTAATTATAGAGTGATTAGTGACTTGGACAACATTACTGACGTAACAAATGAAACATTTCAGGCGCTGGTCGTGGAGCGTTCCAGCGAAGTCCCGGTGGTGGTCGACTTCTGGGCGCCATGGTGTGGCCCCTGCCAGATGCTGATGCCGGTGCTGAAAAAGCTGGTAGAAGAATATGACGGTAAATTTGTACTCGCCAGGGTCAATACCGACGAACAGCAGCAACTGGCAAAAACCCACGGCATACGCAGCCTGCCTAGCATGCATGTCTACAGGCACGGCGAGATGGTCGAGGAAATACTCGCAGCACAGTCGGAAGCTACCCTGCGTATCATGCTCGACCGTTTTATCGAACGCCCTTCCGACCGAATACGCGCTACAGCACGCGAAGCGTTTCAACAGGGGAAACATGACGACGCACTGTCGCAGCTGGAGACCGCCTGTCAGGATGAACCCGACAATCACCAGCTCGCACTGGATTACGCGGAACTGTGCATGCGCTGCGGCGAGCTGGAGAAGGCCGATGCGACAATCGCGGCATTGCCACGTGATGTGCGCGATGAAACCGAGGCAAGCACTTTGCGCAAGCTGCTTGATTTTGCAATCGCAGGCAAATCTGCGCCCGACATAACAGCGCTTGAATCAACCATCAGCAGCGATCCCGGTAATATGCAGGCCCGCTATCAGCTGGGTGCACAGTATGTGCTCAGTGATCGCTTTGAAGAGGCGCTGGAGACCTTCATGCAAATGTTTGAACGCGACCGGTCTTTTCAGGAGGGAGCCGCACGCAACAGCCTGCTGGCAATATTCGATTTACTGAATAATGAAGGTGAGCTGGTAACCCGCTATCGGCGCAAGTTGTTTACGCTACTGCATTAAAGAAACATGATCACATCCCCGGCAAGCGCCGGGGATGTGACAATCATTAGGTACCCTTGTCGAGCGCCGCCGCCAGTTTCGCGGCCGGTATGTAACCGGGCAGCATGGTTCCGTCTTCCAGCACGATAGCCGGGGTACCCTGTACACCGATCATCTGCCCCAGCTCGTACTCTTCCTTGACCGGATTTTTACAATCCGCTTTTGGCAGGTTCTCACCGGACTTGGCACGCGTCATCGCAGCCAGGCGGTCCTTCTCACACCAGACCGAAACCGCCTTGTTGTAGGAAGGGGCCCCTATGCCGGAGCGTGGAAAAGCGAGATAGCGCACGGTAATCCCTTTGGCATTGAACTGATCTATTTCGTCGTGCAGTTTGCGACAGTAACCACAATCAATATCGGTAAAGACACTGATGGTATGGCGACTGTCCTTGGCCGGGAAAATAATCATTTTTTCTTCACCCAGCTCATCAATAGCACTTTGGCGGATGCCGTTACGGCGCTCTTCACCAATATCCTTGCGTGACGCAATTTCGATCAAACTGCCCTGCAACAGGTACTTGCCATCATTGGAGATATAAAACAGACGCGGCCCGATAAGCACTTCGGAAACACCTGCCATCGGTGAAGGATTTATTTCACTCGGTGCAGTACCCGGAAAGACACTCTTGAGCGACTTGGTGATGGCCAGATTCGATTCTGATTCGGCCAGGGAAAGTCCGGAAAAACTCACGGTTAGTAACAAAAAGGCAGTGCTGAGAAACTTTATCTTCATAATAAATCCTGTTAATTAAAGGGCTTCCACCGTGCGGTTGGACAGCCAGGCAAGACAACAAGTTCACACCGGAAAGTGCCGGGTATGTTAAAAGAATGGCCGGATTCAACCGCGCGGATGATGTTGTGCGTGCAATTCTTTCAGCCGTTCACGGGCTACGTGAGTATATATCTGTGTGGTGGACAGGTCACTATGACCGAGCAACATTTGCACCACCCGCAGGTCCGCACCGTGATTGAGCAGGTGTGTGGCAAATGCGTGGCGTAGCGTATGTGGTGATAGATGCTTGTTTATACCGGATATTACGGCGTAATGGCGAATCCGGTACCAGAACGCCTGGCGGGTCATCCCTGCTCCGCGTCGGGTTATAAACAGCTGCCTGGCACTGCTGTCACTGGCCAGCTCGGCACGACCCTCGTCGATGTAACGTTGCAACCAGTCCACGGCCTCCTCGCCCAGTGGCACCAGGCGCTCCTTGTTACCCTTGCCCATCAACCTGACCACACCCTGTGTCAGATTCACCTGGTCAGAGGTCAATCCCACCAGCTCCGAGACGCGCAAACCACAGGCATACAGCAACTCCAGCATGGCCCGGTCACGCAGCCCCAGCGGGTCGGCAGTTTCCGGCGCATCCAGCAGCGCCTCGACCTCGCTCTCACTCAGGGTATCGGGCAGTGGCCTGCCGATACGCGGCGTTTCTATCCGTACACTCGGGTCTTCCTGCAAACTGCCTTCGCGTATCAGGAATCGATAATAACGTCGCATGGAAGAAACCAGCCGCGCCGTGGTCCTTGGCCTGGCACCATCAGTGACCCGCTCCGAAAGATAAGCCAGCAAATCCTGACGCCGTGCACTGCCCAACTCCCTGCCCCGGGCGGCCAACCAGACGGCGAGACCCGCCAGATCATTGCGATAGGCTGCCAGGGTATTCTTGCTGAGCCCGTGTTCCATCCACAGCGCATCAGTAAAACGTTCAATCTCCTGCGTCTCGGTAACGGCCAGGCGGCCGACTTCCCCGCGTGGCGCGTCAGCGGCAGTCATGAACGGCAGAAAGGGCGAATTAAAGGTTGAAACATGGTGGGTTTACATTAGCATAAACGACCCTATGAACGAACCTGACAGCCCCGCCAGCAATACCCCGGATATGCATGAGCTGCTGACGGTTATTCGTGACATGGTCGGCGAAGTTCACCCCCACTGGAAGAACCTGCATTTTACAGCCAGCACGCATCTCGAACGTGAGCTGGGACTCGACAGCATGGCACGCATGGAGCTGCGCACACGTATCGAGTCAAAACTGGGTATCTCACTGCGCGAAAACACGGCGATTTGCGCCACCACCCCGAACGGACTGATGCAGGCAATTGTCGACGAGGTAAACGGCGAGACAGAACAGCGCAGCAGCCAGGATGCTGCCGGCAATATCGACGACAGTGGCTTGCTGATGGGATCGTTCGGGCAGGCTGATCAGCCCACCGCTGCAGAACCACAACGCAGCCTCACCGACTGGCTGTACGCACTGTATAGCTGGACAGTTTTTGCCGTACTTGGACTGCTCACCTGGCTGGCCGTGGTGCTGGCACCGTTTGCCAGCTGGCGTCGCAAGCTTGCACACATCGGTGCAAAACTGTTTTTCATGCTGACCTTCACACCCTTGCGGGTCAGCGGCACCGAACACCTCAACTCGCAGCAGCCACATATCGTGGTCGCCAATCACTCCAGCTATCTTGACGGTTTCATTATCACCGCTGCGCTCGACATTTCCATTCACTTTATCGTCAAGGGTGAACTGGCACGCATCCTGCCAGCACGGTTGTTGCTGCAGCGATTCGGGGTGGAATTTGTTGACCGCTTCAACAGCACCCGTGCAGCCGGTGATGTAAAACGCATCACACGCAAGTCGCAGGCCGGCCAGACAATCGTTTTTTTTCCGGAAGGCACCTTTACCACCTTTCCCGGCCTGCAACCCTTTCGCATGGGTGCCTTTGTCACTGCGGTGCGCACCAGTGTACCCGTCACGCCGGTCGCGATTCGCGGCGCACGCAGTATAATTCGTGGTAGCAACTGGTTTCCACGACGCGGCAAGATCGAGGTGACCGTGCGACCGCCGGTTGCACCCTCCGGCCAGGGCTGGCAGGTGGCGCTAAACCTGCGTGATGCCGCACGCGCCGAAATCGCACGCCACTGTGGCGAACCGGACCTGGTTAACGATCCGGAAAACTAACCCGCCCGTCAGTATTATTTTTCACCGGCGGCATGCCCGCATTGTAAGAAATAGGCATCATCCTGCCTGGCCTTGACACACTGGCCACTGGTAAATGACATGCGCGAGCCATCTTCAGCCTTGCTGCGTTCGTCCCGCTCCATGGCCAACAGCTGTTGTGCCAGGTTGCAGCTCTCTGCCGTTGCACACTCGTTTTTCAGCCCGCAAACACGATGGATCAGCTGTTCACAGGGCGAGTATCCGGCTATCGGCATGCCTTCCCAGTCTGAAGGCTCGGGTGGCGGCAACCTGTGCGGCGTATCTGCCATGGTCCCCGTGACCACCTCGCCGTTATTGATAATCATCGCCGAACCGTCCTGAAGTCGATGTACACCATTCCATAGCGGTGAGGTGACTCCGTCGCGGGTGATTGTTGCACGGCGGGTATCAGAGTCCACGGTTACTGTCCCGCCACCGTGCAGATCCGAAGACCAGTCAGCAGCGCTTGCTGTGGATAACGACACAGTGGAAAATATTAAAATCACAGCAGCTGTAAATTTATACATCGGGTCACCTCTTGTTGGACTATGCAAGCGGCCCGGCGTCACTGCACCGGAAAATCAAACCACTCGTCAGGGAAAGGTTCATCTTCAAGGGTAAAATGCCACCACTCCATCGGGAATGGTACAAAACCGGCCTGCATCATCAAGCGGCGTAACAGCAAACGATTGGCCTGTTGCTGTGCAGTTATGCCGCTGTAGTCAGCCCATGATTCGGGACCGAAATAGTCAAAATGGCTGCCCATATCAAGCGCTGCCGCACCGCGCTCAGCGGGAACGATGCTCAGGTCAACGGTGCTGCCACGGGTGTGACTGGAGCGACGGGCGATATAGCCGAGCCGCAGCAGATCCGGCTTGGATGTCTGCGGATAATAATCTGCTTTCGTGCGGCAGTCAGCGGGGTCTTCTATCCAGCGCAGAAAATGGCTGACTGCCTGTTGCGGTCGATAGGCATCAAAGATACTCAGCTCAAGACCGGCCGGTTTCAATACAGCCTGCACCTGCGCCAGCGCCTCGGCGGCTGCAACCGTGAGAATCCCGCGCGGCTGCAGATAGCCGTCGATTTGCGCACCGACAAAATTATCAGTCGTACAATAGCGCAGGTCCAGCCGGATACCACTGATGACATCGTCAAGGTAGACAAAACCGTCCGGCAGGCTTGCTGTTTGTTGCACGACGCCGGCGCTTAGGGTATCCGCAACTCAATAGTACCGTTTACGGTAACACTGACATCGCTCTCGCCACCCTCAACCGCAACGGCGTCACTGGCTTCCATCGACATGCTCGCCATCCTTGCCTGGCGCAGCATGGGCGGTCGCTGGGTACTGGTATTGACATTAATTTCCACAATTCGAAAACCGTCGGCTTTCAGGTTGTCACCAATGATACCGGCACGTTGCTTGAAGGCATCCAGCGCTACATCAATCAAGCGGTTCTCTACCGCTGCGCGCTTTTCATCGGAGACAGTAAAGTTCATGGACTTGATCTGCAGCCGGCCCTGTAACTGACCAACCAGGCGACTCAGTATTTCAGTATCAGCACTTTCCAGCACCAGGTCCTGCTGGCCACGCCAGCCTGTCGTGACTTCCTTGCGGGTAATTGGCCAGGTCTGGTAGCTACCCGTATTGATCTTGACACCCTGCACCTGCTTTGCCTGCTGTAACGCCCACTCCATATCGTTGTTGATTTTTGCGGCCAGCTTTGCCGGGTCCTGCATTTCCGCATAGGTGTTCATGCTGACATGCATGGTGTCATTACTCACCGCCTCGGTTTGCTGTGACTGCAAACGCACCTGGTTGTAACGCAGCTCGTCATCCGCAAACGCTGCATTGATGCCGGTTAGCAGCCCGGCCAGAACGATCAAATATTTCATCAGGCTTGCCCTCCCTGCTCCATACCCTGTTCAACAACCTGCCGCCGCACCTCGCTCATATCCAGCGCGGCAACTTTTTCAATAATTGATTCAAGCCCTGCCGGCGGCAGCGCGCCCGGCTGGGAAAATACAATAATCTGTTCCCGAAAAATCATCAGCGTCGGAATCGAGCGAATCTGGAAGTGCCCGGCAATCTCCTGCTGCTCTTCCGTGTTTATCTTGGCAAACACAATATCCGGGTGAGATTCCGACATCGCTTCGAATACCGGTGCAAACTGCTGGCACGGTCCGCACCATGACGCCCAGAAGTCGAGCAGTACGGTGTCATTGGTGTTTATCGTTGCTTCGAAATTTTCTTTCGTGAGTTCAATCGTGGCCATGGCGAGCAGCCTCCCTGTCGTTTTGTCTGTAGTAATTATACAGACTCACCCACAGGCGCACAGCGGCAATGACAAGAGGATTACCGGGGAAATGCTTTTAGCTGTCGGTGCTGCGGCGTCTTGGCGCGCCTTCAGCAGACTCGCTCTGGTAGGTCATATCCAGCTCGATGCGGTGCCGGCCCAGCCGTTTCGCACGGTACAGCGCCTTGTCGGCGCGTTCGATGAAGGCGCTAACCGACTCACCCGGCTTGTACAGCGAGGCACCCGCCGAAAATGTCGGCACATCAGAGGCGCTGCCATTGGTCTGCCAGCGTGTTTCACTGGCACGGCGTCTCACCTTGTTGAGCGCACGCACGGCACCATCGGAATCAGTATTGGGCAACAGCACGGCAAACTCTTCACCGCCGTAGCGTGCCACCATGTCGTGATGACGAAAGATAGAGAGAATATTTTTGGAATAGACCCGCAGTACCTCATCACCGGCAGCATGGCCGTATTCATCATTTACAGCCTTGAAATGGTCCAGGTCAATCAGCACAAAGGACAGCGGGAAACCATAGCGTTGCACACGCGCCACTTCGTCTTCCATGCGGCGCATAAAGGCACGACGGTTAGGCAAACCGGTTAGCTCGTCCGTCAGGCTGAGCAGGCGTACCCGGGTCAGCTCATCAGAAAGCTCACGGCTGTCGGACTCGAACAACTGCAGATAATGGTGCGTACTGTCGAGTTTTTCTGCCAATTCGTCATGACCATTCATGAGCTTTTCGACTTCCCGTATCAGTGTCCAGCGCATGTCTTCAATTTCTGTTAGATCTTCGGCCTGGCGCAGCTCCGTCAGCACCACATCGAGAATAATACCGAACTCCTCGTTCTGGCTGATGGTCTCCAGTACCTGCTGTCCCAGCGTCGCCTGCAGCTGCTGAATATCCTCGCGACGCGCTTCCAGCTCGCTGCGATTGATATCATTGAGATCCTGGCCGGCCGGTATTTCTTCGCAGATGTAATCCGCATCATGCAGTTCATCTTGCGCATCAGCAGACACCGCTTCGGCTTGCAGCTCCCCGGGTTTGGCAAGCAGACTAACCTGCTTATCTGCATCACTTTCTGTTTGTGGCAGCGGCTGGTCAGCATCAGCTTGTGTCTGTGGCGCTGGCCGGTCGGCATCAGCCTGTGTCTGTGGCGCCGGCTGATCTGCCTCGCCAAATGTTTCGACTTCAGGCAGGTCTGCAGGTTCTGCAGGCACCGTATCGATACCGAAGGAGGCCAGCAACGGGCTGATTGCATCAACCATGAGGGCCGGCTGCAGATCACCGGCCGTACGAATCTGTTCGCCACACTGACTGATGAAACCACTCAGCACATCCAGCTCGGTAGGCGTCAGTGGCGGCTGTAGCCGTGCCTGCAGCAATTTTAGCTGTACGTAGGAAGAAGAACCGGGAGTCAGATGTCCAGTAAAGGCTTCCAGCAGCACATTTACAAAACCGGCATAAGCAATCTCGGAACGTAAATGACTGGATGCAATATCATCCAGCATCCCCTCTGCCTGCCGGTAAATAAGATTACCGGCGGGGGTCGAGCGCAGCGAGTCGATCAGGTACAGCAGCTTGCGCGCACCACCCGGATCAATCATCTCTGGTTTGTCTGTACCCGACACCATAAACACTCCAGCACGTCCCTTCGCACCTCGCAGAACAATCCCTGCCCTGCCAATTTATTATTCGTTCCCCATGTCGGTAAAGCGTCAAAATAACAGACCAAATACCCGGGAAAAACAGTGTTTACGTCAGCCCTGGTGACTGCTTTGCAGCCCAGCGCTGACTCCGACCGGCCCGAAAGCCAAAACAACACCAGGGAAGCAATACTGGCCAGCCCCGGTTTTAGCTATAAATCCAGCCACATTGACCAATACTTACAGTAATTTGCAGCTAATAGCTAAAATTCTAATTACATAGAACTCTGTCACATATTTGACGTTGGGAAAAGTGTAGCAGGTATAGCCATACGGCAGGTAGTGGTACTGAGGTACTAGGGCAGATTTTTTAAGGTCCACGCATCAATCCCGGAGGATAACCGCCCCCCAGAACCAATAATCAAGCCAAATTAAAAAAGGCCGGCATAAGCCGGCCTTTCATGACTATCGTGTAAACAAGCCTACCCACCGAGACCGGCAAAAATACCGTCGCGGATTTCTTCAACCTTGCCGATGCCGTTAATCTTGACGTAGCGTGGCGCGCCTTCACCACCTTCTTTTGCCCAACTGGAATAGTAGGAGATCAGTGGCTCGGTCTGGTCATGATAGACGTTCAGACGTTCTTTAACGGTATCTTCCTGGTCATCATCACGCTGGATCAGCGGCTCACCGGTCTCGTCATCCTTGCCCGCTTCCTTCGGCGGATTAAAAGTGACGTGATAGGTACGACCGGATGACAGATGTACGCGACGACCACTCATACGCTTGATGATTTCATTATCATCAACGTCGATCTCCACCACGGCATCCACGGGGACACCGTTATTTTTCAGGGAATCGGCCTGGGCCAGGGTACGCGGAAAGCCGTCGAACAGGTAACCGTTCTTGCAGTCGTCTTCTTTCAAACGCTCGTCAATCAGGCCAAGGATGATGTCATCAGAAACCAGGCCACCGGCATCCATGACTTTCTTGGCCTCGAGGCCCATCGGGGTACCGGCCTTGACAGCGGCACGCAGCATATCCCCGGTGGAAATCTGTGGTATTCCGTACTTCTCTTTAATGTAATTGGCCTGTGTGCCCTTGCCGGCACCGGGACCACCTAACAGGATAACCCGCATAGTTGCTCTCCTTAAAAACACGCTGATGGAAAAAGTCGCCGTATTATCCATGTACGACTGAAAAATTGCCATAAAGCTATATATATGGGGGGATGGAACGGGCTTATGAATAGGTACCCTGTTTGCAGGGTTACAAGCCGCCAGGATCATGCATTTAGCGGTCTTTTTGCCGCAAGGCTTTGCCCTCAAGGCAAGACGG
>JAOUCV010000288.1 GCA_029859555.1 Gammaproteobacteria bacterium | reverse complement strand
GAGACCGGCCGCCTGGGCCGTGAACAGATCGTGGTCCGGCAGATGCCTGCCTTGCTGGCAGATTCGGATGTCGCGGCACTGGTGCGTGATGTACTGTCGGATCTACTCGAACATGGCAGCAGTCAGCGCATCCAGGACTCGGTCAATGACTTGTTGTCCACCATGGCCTGTCACGGGTCAATTCGCGCCAACCGCCGTCTTGGCAATGACGAAATGAATGGTTTGTTGCGGGAGATGGAGCGAACCGAACGCAGTGGCCAGTGCAATCACGGTCGCCCGACCTGGGTGCAGGTAAGTATTGAGGAGCTGAATAAATTATTCCTGCGGGGCAGGTAGCAATATTGCACGAGATACACTCCTGCAAAAAATACACCGGGTGATGGGAAAGCCAATAAAAATGAATACGCCATTAGCTCCCGCTATTTTTCTCATGGGTCCCACCGCCTCCGGCAAGACCGCGCTCGCGGTTGAACTGGTGAAACGTTTTCCACTGGAGATTATCAGTGTGGATTCCGCGCTGGTGTATCGCGGTATGAATGTCGGCACGGCCAAGCCGGATTCAGACTTGCTGCGGCGGGCACCGCATCGACTGATTGATATCCGTGATCCTGCAGAGGGCTACTCGGCAGCTGAATTTCGAGACGATGCGCTCGCCGAGATGGCGGATATCACCGCGCAGGGGCGCATACCACTGCTGGCGGGTGGTACTTTTCTGTATTTCAGGGCGCTGCAGTCAGGGCTGTCCGAAATGCCGGCTGCTGACCCTGAGGTACGCGCGCGGCTGGAGGCCGAGGCGCAGCAATACGGCTGGGAATCAATGCATGCGCGTCTGGCGGAGATTGATCCGCAGGCCGCCAGTCGTATCCACGCGAATGACCCGCAACGGATTCAGCGGGCGCTCGAGGTCTATACCATCAGCGGCCGGCCGATCAGTGATTTTCACTCTAAAAAACAGATAGATATATTGCCTTACCGGGTTCTCAAGCTGGGTCTGATACCACAGGATCGGGCGCTCCTGCATGAGCAGATTCAGCAGCGTTTTCAGCAAATGCTGACAGACGGCCTGGTCGAGGAGGTCAGGGCGCTGTTTTGCCGTGGTGAATTGCGTGCCGAACTTCCGGCCATGCGTGCGGTCGGTTATCGACAGGTATACGCCTTTCTGGCGGGCGAGAGCGGCTATGACGAGATGGTTGAACAGGCTATAGTGGCGACCCGCCAGTATGCCAAGCGCCAGCTGACCTGGCTGCGTAGTGAGCCCGGTCTGGAGTGCTTTCCGGCCGCAGGCCCGCAAACAACAGAGCAACTGGTAAAGCGCCTGGAAAGCTGGCTGGCACAATAAATAAGTATGTGATTGTGTTAAAATTTAGTACTATTACGATAGTTAATAGAGAGGTTGGCGGAAGTGGCTGTCGGCTGACACCGGAAACGAGCTACAAGTTACAAGAATAAAGGAGAGATGATATGAATAGAGGACAATCTTTGCAGGACCCATTTTTGAATGCACTGCGCAAAGAGCGAGTCCCGGTTTCGATTTATCTGGTAAATGGCATCAAGTTGCAGGGACAGATCGAGTCATTCGACCAGTTTGTGGTACTTTTAAAGAATGCAGTCAGCCAAATGGTCTACAAGCATGCGATTTCAACCGTGGTGCCGGCGCGGAATGTGCGCATCCCCGGTCCGGACGACGAGCAGCAACCAGGGAATGCCTGATTTCTCTATTCAAATCAGAGGCTTTATGACGAGGTATCTGTTTGTTCGAACGCCCTGATAGTGGTGAACGGGCCGTTCTGGTCCATGTGTTTTTTCCCGATGGCGCAGGCCAGGAGGATCTGCAGGAATTCACCGAACTGGTCGATTCTGCCGGGGCAATCAGGGTTGCCACGGTAACCGGCACGCGTGCCGCACCGGAACCCAAGCTGTTTGTCGGGCGCGGCAAGGCCGAAGAAATTCTGGCAACGGTCAAACGGCATGAAGCCGAACTGGTGATATTCAATCACTCACTCAGTCCCAGCCAGGAAAGAAATCTGGAAAAACTGCTTTCCTGCCGGGTCATTGCCCGCACCGGGCTTATTCTGGATATCTTTGCGCAGCGTGCGCGTTCCTTTGAAGGCAAGTTGCAGGTTGAGCTGGCACAGCTAAAACACCTGTCAACTCGACTGATTCGTGGCTGGACCCACCTTGAGCGGCAAAAGGGTGGTATTGGCATGCGCGGTCCGGGCGAGACCCAGCTGGAATCTGACCGGCGTATGTTGAATGCGCGTATCAAGGTCATTAACCACCGCCTGGAAAAAGTAGAGCGGCAACGCAACCAGGGGCGTCGTTCACGGCAGCGCGCCGATGTGCCGACAGTAGCGCTGGTTGGCTATACCAATGCCGGTAAATCGACATTGTTCAATGCCCTTACCGGTGCGGAGGCGTTCGTTGCTGACCAGTTGTTTGCCACGCTTGATCCGACCCTGCGACGTGTCGATGTGCAAGGATTCGGGCCCCTGGTGCTGGCAGATACCGTAGGGTTTATCCGGCATTTGCCGCATGACCTGGTGGCGGCCTTTCGCGCCACCCTCGAGGAAACCTGCAAGGCGGACCTGCTGCTGCTGGTAGTGGACTCGCAGGATGAGCAAAAACGTGAGCATATCGAGCAGGTCAATGCCGTGCTTGAGGAAATCGGGGCTCAGGATATTGTCCAGATCCGCATCTATAACAAGATCGATCTGGGAGACGATGAGCCGCGTATCGAATATGATGAAAACGGCAAGGTTGAGCGTGTCTGGGTGTCAGCAGTCACCGGGGCAGGGCTTGATTTGCTGGGGTCGGCGTTGACGGAGCACTTTCAGGGTCGTCAAATACACGGCTGGCTGCATTTGTCGCCAGAAGCAGGAAGCACCCGCTCATCCCTGTATAATATCGGCCAGGTGTTATCCGAGCAGGTGGACGAGCAGGGCAGCTGGTGGCTGGAGGTCTGCATGGCGCAGCGCAGTATTGATAAATTGTTACGGGATGCTGACGGGCTATGTACATTTCATAGTGAAGATTCTGTTGATTTTGTTGCGGGTACTGCGCAGGCTTCTTAAACTGCTGTACTTTTCTGGGCGCACGCCGTTGACGGCATGCGCCTTAACTTTGATCTGAATAATTAGTCTGACTGGAGTGTTTTATGGCTTGGAATCAGCCGGGTGGCGATAACAAGGATCCCTGGGGTGGTAAGGGTGGTAATGAAGGACCGCCGGATCTTGATGAAATGGCACGCAAGATGCGTGACAAGATGAATTCTTTTTTTGGCGGTCGTGGCAGCAAGGGCGGTGGTAGCGGCGGTGGCATGTCAATGAACTACGGTTTGATTGCCATTGTTGCGCTGGTGGCCTGGGTGTTGTCAGGTATCTACATTGTCGAGCCGGCCGAACGCGGTGTAGTGTTACGACTCG
>JAOUCV010000287.1 GCA_029859555.1 Gammaproteobacteria bacterium | reverse complement strand
CAACCAGCACAGCAAACTCGCCGAGACGCAGATCACGAATAATCTCGACCCGTTCCACGGTATCGATATCAGAGTGCAGATAGCGCACCCGCACACCGTGCTCGGCAAAATACTCGGTCAGGTCCTCCGCCATGCGCTTGGTCAGCGTGGTCACCAGCACCCGGTCACCGGCTGCCACCCGCTGGCGAATCTCCGACAACAAATCATCCACCTGGGTACCGGCCGGACGCACTTCTATTTCCGGATCAATCAATCCGGTTGGACGAATCACCTGCTCTACCACGGCACCGGCATGTTCATCTTCATACGGCCCGGGTGTTGCAGAGGTGAAGATAGTTTGTGGCGCCAGCCTTTCGAATTCGTCAAAACGCAGCGGACGATTATCCAGCGCAGACGGCAAACGGAAGCCGTACTCAACCAGATTTTCCTTGCGCGAACGATCGCCCCGATACATACCGCCCAGCTGCGGGACCGTGACGTGCGACTCATCAATCACCAGCAAGGCATTCGCCGGCAGGTAATCAAACAGCGTTGGCGGCGGCTCCCCTGCTGCGCGACCTGATAAATAACGCGAGTAATTCTCGATACCCGAGCAGTAACCCAGCTCGGTCATCATTTCCAGGTCAAAAATGGTACGTTGTTCCAGCCGCTGCGCCTCTACCAGCTTGTTGTTGTCTGTCAGCTGCTTGAGTCGCTGTTTCAGTTCCACCTTGATGTGCTCCATGGCACCGTGAATCACCTCGCGCGGCGTGGCGTAATGGGTCTTGGGGTAAATTGTCAGGCGTGGCAAGCGGCGCAATACCTCGCCGGTGAGCGGGTCAAACCAGGCGAGCGAATCAATCTGATCATCAAATAATTCAACACGCACTGCCTCGCCATCCGACTCCGCCGGAAAAATATCAATCACTTCACCGCGTACCCGGTAGGTGGCGCGGTGCAACTCAACATCATTGCGGGTGTACTGCAACTCGGCCAGGCGACGCAACAGGTCACGCTGGTCGGTTTTATCGCCGCGCACCAGGTGCAGTACCATTTTCAGATAGGCGCGCGGGTCACCCAGACCGTAGATGGCAGAGACCGTCGCCACGATCACGGCATCCGGCCGTTCCAGCAGTGCCTTGGTCGCAGACAGGCGCATCTGCTCGATATGCTCGTTGACCGAGGCATCCTTCTCTATAAAGGTATCCGAAGCCGGCACGTAGGCTTCCGGCTGGTAATAGTCATAGTAGGAAACGAAATACTCGATGGCATTATCGGGGAACATTTCCTTCATTTCCCCGTATAACTGGGCTGCCAGCGTCTTGTTGGGCGCGAGTATCAGCGTCGGGCGCTGCACCGCCTGGATTATATTGGCAACGGTGTAGGTCTTGCCCGAGCCGGTCACCCCCAGCAGGGTCTGGTGGGCAAGACCGTCCTGCAGCCCCTCGACCAGCCCCCTGATCGCCTCCGGCTGATCGCCGGCCGGCTGCATATCGGTACTTAACTGAAACTGCTTACTCACAGGCTTTTAGCAGACAACTGACACTGAATATGATAAACATACGCCTCATTTATAATCTGGAATACGGGATACAACCTTGAACAAAATCACACTGGCAAATCGCATACAGCGCGTCAAACCCTCTCCAACCCTGGCAGTAACGGCACGAGTAGCGGAACTGCGCGCTGCTGGCAAGGATATTATCGGACTAGGCGCCGGCGAGCCGGACTTCGATACACCGGACCACATCAAGGCCGCTGGTATCCAGGCCATCAAGGACGGCCTCACCCGCTATACGGCGGTTGACGGTACCCCGACACTTAAAAAAGCCATTATAGCGAAATTCAAACGCGACAACGGGCTGGACTATGCGGCCGACCAGATACTGGTTTCCTGCGGCGGCAAGCAGAGCTTCTATAACCTGTGCCAGGCCATGCTCAATGCTGGCGATGAGGTCATCATCCCTGCGCCCTACTGGGTTTCCTACCCGGACATGGTATTGCTGGCCGAGGCTGAGCCGGTCATCGTGCCAACCGGCGTGGACAGCCACTTCAAAATCTCGGCAGAACAGCTGGAAGCAGCGATCACCTCCAAAACACGCCTGTTCGTTATCAACAGCCCCTCCAACCCGACCGGGGTCGCCTACTCCCGTGCGGAACTGGAATCACTGGGTGAGGTGCTGCGGAAACACCCGCAGGTGCTGATCGCAACCGATGACATGTACGAACATATCCTCTGGAGTGAGGAACCCTTCAGCAACATCCTGGACGCCTGCCCGGACCTGTACGAGCGTACCATCGTGCTAAACGGAGTCTCCAAGGTGTATGCCATGACCGGCTGGCGCATCGGTTATGCCGGCGGCCCCGCTGATCTGATCAAGGCCATGAAAAAGGTGCAGTCACAAAGCACCTCCAATCCCGCCTCCATCTCACAAGCCGCCGCACAGGCCGCACTGGAGGGTGACCAGAGCTGTATCAAGCCCATGATCAAGGCGTTCCGGGAACGGCATGACTTTGTGGTCGAGGCCCTGAACCGGATTCCCGGTGTGGTGTGCCTGCCGGCCGACGGAACATTCTACTGCTTTCCACAGGTACAGGCCGTCATAGACCGGCTTGATGCGGTCAGTAACGATATCGAACTGGCTGAATACCTGCTCGACAACGCCGGGGTCGCACTGGTGCCCGGCTCCGCCTTTGGCGCACCCGGCTACGTACGCATTTCCTTCGCTACCAGCATGGACATTCTCAAGGACGCACTGGCGCGACTGACCAAAGCACTGACAGCCTGACCCGGCGTCTGCTGACAGCACAATACCTGACTGCCTGATTCCTTCTCCGGCAGCCCTCCCCGACAATACCCTGCAACTAACCTGTAGGAGCGGCGCCCTCGCCGCGACCATGTTTTTGAGCGTCCAATCGCGGCGAGGGCGCCGCTCCTACGGTTTTATATCGCCTCATCAAACAGGGACGTTGATGACAATGCATAAGCGCTCTCAAAGCGGCTTAACCCTGCCTGAACTGATCGTCAGCCTGTCGATCATCTCCGTGCTCTCCAGCAGTGGCCTCAGTGGCCTGCAAACGTTCATCCAGGAAAACCGCATGGCGGCAGAGATCAACCAGTTCGTCACGGCACTGCACCTGGCACGCAGCGAGGCAGTAAAACATGGCCAGCGCGTGCTGTTGTGCCCCAGCAGCGACGGCCACCATTGCGGCAACAGCAAGGAATGGGTTAACGGCTGGATATTGTTCGCCAGCGAGGATCGCGAGCATGACCACGATGAACAACTGCTACAGACCGGCTCACCGATCTCAGCCGGTATCCGCATGACCAGCAGCAATTACCGCAAGCGGATCGTGTATCAGCCCGATGGCAACAGCCCTGGGACCAATACCAGCTTCACCTTCTGCGATACCCGCGGACGGGTAAAACCCCGGGTTATTTGCCTCTCAAACACCGGCCGG
>JAOUCV010000286.1 GCA_029859555.1 Gammaproteobacteria bacterium | reverse complement strand
CCAGATACTGATCTTATATTTTCTATAGCCACAGAAGCACACGGAACTACACGGAAAAATATCCATAAGCAGCTTTATCCTTCAGTGTTTTTCCGTGCGCTTCCGTGGCAAAAATATCTGTCTTTATCAGATAGAAAAAACACTGCATTCCTGTCCTCATGAAACGTCTGCCAGCTTTTGTTGCCGCATTGCTTATCCCTGCTTTCCCTGTACAGGCCGGCGAGTGGAGCGGATATATAGCCGGTGAGTTCCTTGGTTTCATCGAGGACCCGCAGTTTTCATCACAGTACAACAGCTACCTTTCGGTCGCAGCCGAGCCCGAATATATCCACGAGTGGAATGAAGGCGCAGATATTTTCACCTTTACACCCTATGCCATCGGTGACAACCACGATTACCACCGCACGCATGTCGACCTGCGGGAACTCTCCTGGATACATGCAGCCGACGACTGGGAACTGACCACCGGTGTCAGCAAGGTGTTCTGGGGCGTTACCGAATCCATCCACCTGGTCGACATCATCAACCAGACCGACCTGGTGGTAAACGAAGATGGCGAAGACAAGCTCGGACAACCCATGGTAAACCTGTCACTGATCCGTGACTGGGGCGTGGTTGACCTGTTCGTGCTTCCGGGTTTCAGGGAACGGACCTTTGCATCCAAAAACGGACGCCCGCGCTTTGCTATACCCATCGATACTGACAAGGTCTTTACGAATCCGGCGCCGAGGAATTACACACCGACCTTGCTGTACGCTGGTCGCATTACTTCGGCCAGGTTGACGTAGGCATTGCCCATTTTCACGGCACAGCCCGTGAACCACGCTTTCTCATCCGGCCCTCTGCGATCAACCCGGCAACCGGTGAGGTCAGTAAAATCAATCCGCTTTACGAAATCATTGACCAGACAAGCGTAGACTTGCAGGCCATCTATGGCAGCTGGCTGTGGAAACTGGAAGCCATCACTCGCAGCGGTCAGGGTGACCGCTTTTATTCCTATGCAGCCGGTTATGAATATACCTTTATCGGCGTATTTGAATCGCAGATGGACATAGGTGTGATAACCGAGTACCTGTATGACAGCCGCGGCGACGCTATCAACCAGAACAAGGCACTCAAGGGCGACGCCTTCTTCACAGCCCCTTACCAGAAAGACCTGGTGCTTGGTGCCCGCCTGACACTCAATGATGCTGACAGTTCCGAGGTGCTCGCCACCATGATCCTGGACCTCGACGGTGGCGGCCAGGGCTATAACGTCGAGGCGAGCCGCCGATTTGGCGATAACTGGAAGCTGTCGGTCGAGGCCCGGGCACTGAGCAATATCCCGAGTGATAATAACGCCGCCAGCCTTGAAGACGATACCCGCCTGCGCATGGAACTGGCCCGCTATTTCTGATTCTCCAGGACAGTTCGTCATCGGCAACCGGAAAACATTTACCCGCTGACACCCACACAGGCACTGACATAGCCTGTGTTTTAGTGTTAAATTTGACTGGTCATCCAGGCTAATCACAGGGAGAAAGCTATGTCAGAACATGAATATTCCTCACCGACCAGCAAAAAACAGGCTACCGGCTTAACAAGACGCGAAATCATGCTTGGCATGGGTGCCGCCGCCGCTACCGCCTATGCAGGGTCTGCAATGTCTGCCGCACCGGGACATGATCACAGCAAACATTCTGCACAATTACCGGACATCCTGGATGCAGCCAACAGTTGCACTGATAAAGGCCAGCGATGCATAGCACATTGCCTCGTGTCTTTCACTGAAGGTGATACGACACTGGCAGAATGCGCCAGCAAGGTCCATGAAATGCAGGCAATCTGTGGCGCATTTTCATACCTGCTGGCAGCCAACTCCGAGTACCTCAAGGAATATGCAGGTGTATGCGAGAGGGTCTGCAAGGACTGCGAGGAAGAATGCATGAAACACAAGGAACATGTCGAATGCAAGGCGTGTGGCGAAGCATGCGCGGCACTCGTAGACCAGATAAAACTCAGGCTTTCATGATAACCAGTACCGCCTGGCCAAAAATATAAAAAGACTCCGCCTCCGCGGAGTTTTTTTATGCAGGCAATGGAGAGCTAGAGCCTTATGATGTCTATTGCGATCGCCTGCTTCGATACCTGACTAATCAGCAACCAGGCAAACAAACGTCCTCGTCACCATAACCAGCAGGCCGAGACAGGCCAGCGACAAGACAATAACCGCACCGGCCGGCAGGTCAAACAGCGCCGATGCGAACAACCCCAGGCCATAACCGGCAGCGCCCAACCCATAGGCAAACCACACGCCGCGTTTGCCCGCATTGCGGAACGATAATGCAGGAATAATCAGGCTTGCAAATACCAGATAAACACCTACCAGCTGCACTGAAGCCGTCACTGTTACTGCAAACAACAGGTAGAACAACAAGGGATATTCATGGCTGCGTAAAAACTTCCCCAGCAACAGCACCACTGCGTAGATAACAGCAACGGGTACCAGCACAGGATAACCAACCCAGAGAATCTGGCCGACCAGCAATTCTTTCAGGTGTTCTCCAGCTTGCGGGCTGCCGGAAAGTAACAGAATACCGCTACAGGCTGCGACAATAAATGATGTACCAATAATCGCTTCCTGCGACTCCGGCCAGTGACGCTCGCAGCGGTACAGCAGAAACGCACCCAGTACAGCGGTGCCATAGGCCATCAGCTGGACAGTAAAACCGGGCGAATCAAGATGCATGACATGCGCCGCAATCACACCAAGACCGGCAAACTGGGCAATGGCAAGATCGATAAAGATAATACCCCGCTGCAACACCTGCCGTCCGAGCGGCACATGGGTAGTTAACACCAGCAACCCGGCAGCAAATGCCGGCCCCAGGATTGCGCTATCAAGACCTTCGATATTCATTGCGTCACTGACAGCAACTGCAACACAATGTTATCAAAAAGACCAAACAGGTCGGTTGCCGCTTCATTACCACCAACCGTCGAGGGCAATACGATAGTCGGGATACCCGTACGTTCCGACAGCCATTCTGAAGCCCTCGCCCCCTGATAGGGTGAACGAATAATCAGCTTCGCAGGCTGACGCTCCATTTGTTGCAGCAACTGGCTGAGATGGGTACTGGTTGGTGGCAGGCCCGGCTTTGGTTCCAGGGTACCCACCAGGTCCAGCTGCAGCCAGTTGATCAGATAGACCCACGCGTTGTGATGCACCACCACCGGCATTCCTTGCAGGGGCTGCGCCTGCCGCTGCCAACGTTCAAGCGCTGTTTGCCAGCGGGAAAGAAAATCAGACAGGTTTTCCTGGTAACGCGGCGCATGTCCCGGATCAATGACCTGCAGTCGATCTGCAATCGCCTGCGCTATTACGGGAATATTTTTCGGATCCAGCTGGATATGGGGATTGCCCCGGGCATGTACATCGCCCTCGGAGCGGTCGACTCGTGCCG
>JAOUCV010000285.1 GCA_029859555.1 Gammaproteobacteria bacterium | reverse complement strand
TGTTCGACAGGAGCGGTGAGATTACGCCGATTACAACTGTGCATAATTGACCCTCCGGTCTCGGACGATGTGCTGCTGGTTTTACCGTTTGCAGGCGCTTCTGGATCTATTCGGAACACGACAACAACTTCTTCCTTGTATATCTCGACGCGTTTGACAAGCGCTCTGATGATTTCACGTTTGGTGTTGAAATCCACAGTGTCGAGCGTAACATCCAATTTCTTAGAAAACTCTTCAAGCCGGTCAATCACCAAAAATAGTTCGTACTGTGCGCTTTCAGTCTTAACGCTTTGCTCGATCTGTTCATCGATCTGAGCGAGCTTTTGTTTCAGGTTCTTTATTTTTGGCTCGAATTCGTCTTTGTCGATAATGCTGCTGGCGTAGCCATCAATCAAGCGAGATTTACCCTTTTCCAGCTGCACTTTCTGTTTCCTCAACGCTGTTGTGTCGAATAATTCCCGAGCATCGCCTTCCATCTTGGTGAGTCGATTTTCGTATTCCTTTTTTAGACGTTTGGGGTTCTTGATTGCATCGAGAACCTGATCCCAGACCACATCATCCAATCGCTGTGTTCGCACTTGCTTGTTGTCACAAATACGCTCGCCACCAAAGCGATAGGCATCAGTGCCAATGCAGCGATAATACGCATATTGACGTTTCCCCTTCGCTGTTGAAGGACTGACTTTCTTGCCATAGTAGGCGTAGTGACAGTGCCCACATACGGTGAGTCCTTGCAGCAGGTAACAGGCACCCCGACTCCCAATGCGAGCCCGTTTCCGGTTTTCATCCAACTGGTGTTGAACGGCCTGGAAAAGTTCCTCGCTAACGAGTGGCGGCACCGGGATTTCGATCCAGGTATCTCGATCGGTTCTCTGCGTTGAATACGGTTTCTTCGGCGTCTCCGCACTATGCTTCTGCGGACGGACACGCGGTTTAAGCTTACCTGCTTTCGTTTTACCGAACGCCGCCCTACCCATGTAAGCCGGATTTTGCAGCATCCCCCATATCACACTGCGATCCCAGTGGGTTTTGCCCGTCTGTGTCGGAATCTCAGCCGCTGACAGACGTCTACACACCTCACCGATACTTAACCGCTCAACCCCTATCCAGCGAAATACCTGCCGTACGGTTTTGGCTTGCTGTAGATTGATGATGTACTGTGCCGGCTCACCATCGAGTTGCTTGCGGATATAGGTATATCCATAGGGGGCCGTTGATAGTACGTTGACGCTACCGCTTTTCGCTCGATGCAGTTTGCCACGACGGTGACGCTCGATGATTTTTGCGCGTTCATACTCTGCGATCATGCCCTGCATCTGTAACAGTAGCTCTTCTTCAGGCGTCGAGCCGACCGCATGGTTCAGGAAGTGAATGGCAACACCCGCGGATGAAAACTCCTCCAGCAGTAAGGCCTGGTGAGCATACTTTCGGGCCAACCGATCCGGTGATAGCAAGTAGACCCGATCAATAGCGCCGACAACTACGCTGTCACGCAATCGTTCGAGTTCTGGTCGTACTAACGTTGCGCCGCTAACACCGGCATCAATAAACATCATGTCCTCAATCAGCGTGCCACCGTCAGCCGCTATTTTTTCTTTAAGGGCAGCGATCTGGCTGTCAATGGTTTTATCTTTTGCTTGCTTGTCAGATGAAACGCGAGCGTAGAGCGCAAAAATATCGTCCTTATTCATCGTTGGTCCCCTTTGCCTTTTTGTGGCTCGACCTCACCCTGCTTGTTACTTTTATCAGGCGTCACTTTGCGGCTTTTTGTCGGGTGTAATTGCTCGTATATTCTCTCAAGACAGTCGTCCGAGAAACGATTGGGTTCATGTTCGACCCGAACGCGCAATGGTCGCTGGCGAGGATTATTCATGACTTACGCTTCCTGCGCTGTGAGGGTACGGGATCCATGTCGAGAAACAGACTGACATGGGCCTCAGGCGACTCCCGAAAAAATCCGCTTAGACACTCTCTGCGGATGCGGATACCCCAGTTTACATGACTTTTTGCTACATTGTTGGTGGCGTAATGGGAGAGCCCTGCGGGATGCCGCAGCGGCTGTCTTTCGCCACCGTGGTCCGCCGCTTCCGCCCGCGCCCGTCGGTTTCCTCCACAGAACATTCCAGCCACTGCTTGATCAGGTGCAGCACGCGCCGTTCAACGACACGGCGTGCCACTGACTTCAGCAGTTCGGCATGGGGAATGCTCCCGAAGTAGTCCGAGAGGTCGGCGTCAACGACGTCCGGGTGACTGCGGAACAGCACCTCTTCCACCTCGACCACCGCCTGTTGGGCATTGCGGCCCGGACGGTAAGCGTACTGCTCCGGTGGAAGGTCGGCCTCGAAGATCGGCTCCAGCACCAGCATCGCTGCTGTCATGCAGACCCGATCCCGCAGGGTGGAGATGCCCAGCGGCCGTCGCTTGCCATTGGCCTTGGGGATAAACACTCGTCTGATCGGTTCCGGTCGATAAGTCTCCTCTCTGAGCGCAAGCGCCAGTTCACCTAACCACCGCTCTCGCCCGTACATCTCGATATCCGTAAAGTCCTGACCATCCACACCCGGTGCGCCCTTGTTGGAGCGGCATTGAGCATAGGCATGTGCCAGGATGTCTTCCCGGTAAATCTTGTCGTACAGGGCATAGAAACGGAAGCTCGGCTCTGCCTTCGCTTTCGCGTGTAACGCCTTCTGCAGTTTCTGAACACTCTTTGGAGTTGATAGGTTACCCAATCTCCTGTCCTTTCCTACGTCCTGCGTTTGTCTTGAACCAAGGTCCCTTTCCTCCACCGGCATTACCCGGCTTCCCCGGTACTACGGACCTCTCCGCCACCCCAGGGCGCCCGGCCTGTCCCTCACGGGCGTCCGGTTGGTCATCCTTCACCACGCCAAGGGGCTTCCCGTGTTGCGTGCGTTTTCCTTGTGTACATGCTGTCGCTACTACCCCGGCACAGTGACTGGAGGCACTGCCTTGCTCATTTCCCCAGTCCTATCAGCCTTCCCCGAAAGGGTGGTCGGGTCGGCCTGTGCAACGTCTTTTTCGAGGATTGCTCAGCGTTCACTCGCGTTACGGCCTGCACACTCGCTGGATCATCTAAAATGATCCTTTAAATCAGAGGCTTCAGCCACTTCGTTACCTCCATGACTGCTCCGATTGCTTCCGGCTGGAGCAACATCGCCGGGTGGGACTTGCACCCACTGGAAAACGCCGCCTTCGCACGGCGCACACCCTTTTAAGACATACGCTCATTCACTTTCTGTATGTGAGAGAACGCTTGACCCGCTTGTAATTACTGCCTGCTACAAAAGAAGGGAGTTTCTCAAATCTTTACTTATGTATTAGGCTGGTTGTGGCTCGTATCATTATCATTGTGCCACTATAACCTGAGCCCAGATGGGTAACGGGTATTAACTAAATGCGGTCAATCCAAATGGATAACAGCAAAGCAAGCAACTTAACATGAATAGAGCTCAGGACCTG
>JAOUCV010000284.1 GCA_029859555.1 Gammaproteobacteria bacterium | reverse complement strand
GTTGCCACGGAAGTACACAGAAATACACGGAAGAAAAATGCCTTACTTTTATAAGATATTTCTGTGTAATTCCGTGTGCTTCCGTGGCTAAGCAGGGTTTTTAAAAAGCACCCTTGAGTAACTGCGATTAGATACTGACCGCATTGATTGTTGATTTCTTAAGCATAAATCCAGCGCACGCCTTCCAGTAACACTCGAATAACCCCGCTTACCAGTAGGGCCACACCCACGGACAGGGCGATGGAGAAAAACGCATCTTTGCGCCCGATGGTCTTGAGCATGACTGCGAACGTGGATATGCAGGGAATGTAAAAGGTCAGGAAAATAAGGAAGGTCGTGATCTGCACCCAGTCGAGATAGGCGCCGATTTCAAAGCTGCCGAGGGCTTGATAGATCATCAGCAGCGACAGTTCCTTGCGCAACACGCCAAACAGGATCGGTACGCCCAGCACCACCGGCAGCCCCAGCCACCAGCTGGTAACGGGTGTAAATACGGTGTTGATAAAGTTGTCGGCACCGATATGTGTGAGTAGCGCCAGCACGATGCTGCCGCCAACCAGTAACGGTGTAACGATGGTCAGGATATCCCTGGTGCGCATCCAGGTCTTGCCAAGCAGCGCATTCACAGCAGGCATTGTATAGGGCGGGATCTCGATGACCTGCCCGGGGCCGGTTTCAGGGTAGCGGCGCGTCAGCAGGCGCCCCAGTACTGCAATTACAATCATGGTGAGCATGAATACCGCGAACACACCAATACCGCCGAGATATTTTGCACCGATGGCAAGGATAATGGCAGAGCGTGCCGAGCAGGGTACGAAGGTGATAAGCAATGATGCGACGATGCGATCGCGGCCGCTGGCCACACCCGCCGCTCCGGATATGGCTGGTACGTTGCAACCAAGGCCAAGCAGGAATGGCAGGGCTACGCCACCATGCAAACCGATTTTATGAAAACCGCGATCCACTACAAACGCGATACGCTGCATGATGCCGGCTTCCTCCAGCCATACCAGTAACAAGACCAGCGGGATCATGTAGGGAATAACGATTCCTACCAGGCCGATCAGGCCGTCTGCTACTGCGCGACCCACCACGCCGCTGGTGGTTTCGGGTTGCCAGGCGGATATCCAGTCAATCAGTTTTGCAGCCGTGATACTGTCCAGGTAGGTACTTCCCTCGAACACGACAAACAGTACCAGGGCAAATACACCGAGGCTGCCAAGTAAGCCCCAGTGCGGGCTGAGAAACAATTCGTCCAGCCAGTAGCGCCAACCGTGTCCCTGCCGGGCCGGGCCCAGTCGGGTGGCGGTCTCAAATAAAGTGGCCGCCCGGTGATGGCGGTCCGCATGCAGTTCCTGTTCCAGTGGACGCGGCAGTGTCTGTTCCGCCGCGCCACGTAATTCCAGTAACGCCGGCAGCCGCTCCGGAAAGTGTTGCCGCAGTTCATCCATAAAGTAGCGATCGTTGGCCGCTACCTGCATCAGCAGGAAAGAGTAGGGAACACGGAAGGCTCTTTGTAATCCGGGTTCATGCAATGCCTTCCGCAGGGGTTGCAGCGATTTTATAATATGCTTGCCGGGTCGCTGGGGGTGCGGGTATTCACCCTCGCGTACGGCCCGGGTCGCAGCGCTGAACAACTCCGATATACCATGACCCATGAGTGCAACCGTCGGTACCACCGGTATTCCAAGTTGCTCACTCAGGCTGCTGCTGTTGATGTGCAAGCCCTTTCTCCGGGCCTCGTCCATCATGTTTAATGCCAGTACCATGGGCTTGCCGATCTGGCTCAGTTCCAGGGTAAGTTCCAGGTGTTGCTGCAGCGCCGTGGCATCCACCACCTGGATGATGACGTCCGGTGGCGCAAAGGGTGCTGGCGGTGCGCCCGGTTCGTGCGCTGATACCGGTGGCGGCTGGTCACCCCATAAAAGGTACTGCAAGGCGACCAGGTCTTCCCGGGACAGGTTGGTGAGCGACTGGATGCTGGGAAGGTCCACCAGCCGGGCCTCGTCGAAGCCGATCTGGACTGAACATTCACCGTAGGTAAGGTGCGTGCCTGTCAGTTCCCCGGTATGAATCGAGGTCGCAGATACCGCCTGAAACAGCGTGCTCTTGCCACTATTGTGCATGCCCACCAGGGCGATGCGTAAATGCTTGCGGCCTTGAAAAACCGGGGTCGGCAGCGGCACGTTGAATTGTTGGTTGGCCTGCTGTTTCTTCATTCAGGTTGTGCCTTTTATCTTCATTGAATGCAGTAAATTGACCCTGGAATTCATGCCTTATTTTCCGGATTACGTTAGACTTGACCGATCTGCAGGGCAAATCCGCCAGCAATGTTTCGTGAACCGGCAATGCCACAATAATAGCAACGGCGGATTCAGCCAAGCGCTAATTGAAACTGGCCGTGGTTTTGTGAAGGATAGCCGGCATCTTTATTCTATTAATCAGGCTATACAGGAGGAAATGATGAATGACACGCTAGAAAAAACCAGGGAAATCACCGTCAGCGATGTGATGAGCAGCGAGGTAGTCTCCGCTGAGGCTGGCTGGTCGCTGGACAAGCTGGCCGAGGTCCTGGTTGACAACAGTATCTCCGGAGCCCCTGTCACGGATGCAGATGGTGAGCTGGTGGGTGTGGTGTCCATGACAGATATCGTGCGCCAGACCGGCACGGCGGGCAACAACCCCGATTCGGAGGCCTCTCACGATGTCTACCGCTATGAACTCGAACGTCACCTGAGCCAGGAAGAAATCAAGATATTCCATACTCATTACGAATCACCGGTCGAGGTGCGGGATATTATGACCCCCATGATTTTCAAGGTGTCGGAGAATGACAGCATAAAGCAGGTCGCGGAGACGATGCTCAAGGGAAACATTCACCGCGTGTTTGTAACCCGTGACAGCAAGTTGATCGGTGTTCTCACCACCCTGGACATGTTGAAGGTAATTCGCGATATCTGATTGTATAGGGTAAATCAGGGCAAATCAGGGACAGACCGCTATCCCCGCCCGGGCTTTACTGTTCACGGGCACTCACCGCGATCTGCCCGGTTTTTTATGCAGGGCGCTGCTGCAGGATAAATATGATTATCAGGGCTACACTTTAATCATGCAGTGAATGGAGGTTTTGATCATGCACCCTGGCAGTCGCAGTTCTGTTGGTGGCGGTGATCCGGAAATAGCGCCGGGTAACCCGCCCGAGGTGCCGCAACCGGATATACCGCCGGATGTTGCTCCGCAAGGTCCGCCCGAGACCACGCCGGAACCCCCCCTGGGTGTGCCACCGGGACAGCCCGTTGAAGTCCCGTCACAAGTGCCGGGTGAGACCTGAGCCTGGCTGTCAGAGCCGCGCTGAGATGCAAGCGTCCCTGAATCAGCAGATTGCCATGAAACTCGCCCAGGCAGCGGATTTGCTTGAGCAGCAGGGGGCCAATCCGTTTCGTATATCGGCGTATCGCCATGCCAGTGAGACTGTATCG
>JAOUCV010000283.1 GCA_029859555.1 Gammaproteobacteria bacterium | reverse complement strand
GCTTACCTTCTTGGGGTAACTAAACTCGGCTTTTTCAGCAGTAATATCCTTGGGAATATCGACTACTACCGGACCGGGACGCCCGGTCGTGGCGACATAAAATGCCTTCTTGATGGTCTCGGCGAGTTTGGTGACATCTTTCACCAGGAAGTTGTGTTTCACACAGGGGCGGGTGATACCAATGTTGTCGGCTTCCTGAAAAGCATCGTTGCCAATCAGGTGGGTGGGTACCTGGCCGGTGAACACCACCATCGGAATGGAGTCCATATAAGCGGTGGCAATCCCGGTAACAGCATTGGTGGCACCGGGCCCTGAAGTCACAATGACGACACCCGGTCTGCCGGTTGAACGTGCATAACCGTCAGCCGCGTGCGTAGCCGCCTGCTCGTGGCGCACCAGTATATGCTGCACATCCGTCTGCTGGTAGAGGGCATCATATATATGCAGCACTGCACCGCCAGGGTAGCCGAAAATGTAGTCGACCCCCTCCTCTTTTAGTGACTGCACAAAGATATCCGCGCCTGTCAGTTCCACCTGTCGATACTCCTGAATAACGCGTCTTTTCAACCCTGTAAAAAAAAGCCCGGTCAACGGGCTATCGCATCGTATTTTTAAAACATAGGAAAGTACTGATAATCATACTAAAGGTCAAGGGAATAGCCGATTGTTGCCGATATAGACAAGGAATCACTCACTCATCTGGAATATGTGACACGGTGACTTGTTCTACCCGTAAAACAACCATACTATTAGTATAGATTTATGTTACGGAAGCCACGCTATGAATGATACCAATACCCGTTTTGATCACCCGCTTCGGTGGATACTGGCCAGTCTGTGTCTCTCGTCAGCCCTGTTAATACCCCCTGCCAGCGCCGAGATCTACAAATGGACCGATGCTAACGGTGAGACCCAGTACTCACAGATTCCACCCCTGCATGGCGTAAAAAGCGAGAAAATTCAAAGCGCTTCGCCTCCAGCAGATAACCCGGACACGACCAGTAACACCCTGCAGGAACAGGTCGATACCATGAATAAAGACATCGCCGAGCAGGAAATAGAAGAAAAAAAGGACAACTTGCGCACGGAGATTGACGATGCCTATGAAAGAAACTGCACCACGGCCACCAATAACCTGGCAAAGCTGCAGGAAGGTGGCCGCAAACGCTACCTGACACCTGACGGCAAGGTCACTCACCTCAGCGAAGAACAACGCCAGCAACGCATCAACGAGGCAAAAGACCAGATCGACGAGTTCTGCAAATAAGGCTTGCCCGATGCCCTTCCTGAAGATCCAGACCAACCAGGCGCTCCCCGAAACAGCGGCAAAAGCACTTGCCGGCAAGGCTTCCGCACTGGTCGCAGAACAACTGGGTAAACCGGAGAGCTACGTCATGACCTCGATTGAAAACAATCCGGCCATGACCTTCGCCGGCACAGACGCACCACTGGCTTTTCTGGAGCTGAAGAGCATCGGCCTGCCGGAATCTGCAACCGCCGATGCTTCCAGAGCCTTGTGTGCGCTGGTATCAAGTGAAACCGGGATAGATGCTGCACGTATCTACATAGAGTTCTCGGATGCGCCACGCAAGATGTGGGGCTGGAACTCCGGTACTTTCTGATGCGTTTCATCTGGTTGCTGGTACTTGTGCTGCTCGCAGCCGGCGTGTATCTGTACCTTAATCCCGCCCTGAAATCTCAACTGCTGAACAGTGCATCCGATCTGGGTAAACCAGCAACGGTACATGCCTATAAATGGCGTAACGCGCAAGGGGAATGGCAGATCACAGACACGCTGCCGCCCGAGGGTATTAAATATGAGCACCTCGAGCACAGGGTCGATGAAAATATCCTGCCACAGCCGCCACAATTGACCCCGAAGCAATAGCCATCACCGGAATGGACCTGGTCCCCGCAGGTATTTGACGCTATAGCCGCGGTTAAATAGTATGCGGCGGTACAACCCGCTACAATCCGCATACATCTAAATAAAACCCTGATTACACCATGCGACTATCCCGGTTCCCGCTCTCCACTCTCAAAGAAACCCCCGCTGATGCGGAAATTATCAGTCATCAGCTGATGATGCGCGCCGGCATGCTGCGTAAACAGGCGGCCGGCCTGTACAGCTGGCTACCATTGGGCCTGCGGGTGCTGCGCAAGGTTGAGGCTATCGTGCGCGAGGAAATGGACCGTGCCGGGGCACTGGAGTTGCTGATGCCAGCCGTACAACCGGCAGAACTGTGGATGGAATCCGGCCGCTGGGAGCAGTACGGCCCTGAATTGCTGCGTTTCCATGACCGTCACCAGCGCGGCTTCTGCCTTGGACCCACGCACGAGGAAGTCATTACTGATATTGCGCGCCGCGAGATCCGCAGCTACAAACAGTTGCCGGTCAACTATTATCAGGTTCAAACCAAGTTCCGCGATGAAATACGGCCACGCTTTGGCATCATGCGCGCCCGTGAATTCATCATGAAAGACGCCTACTCGTTTCATATCGATCAAAACTCACTGGATGCAACCTACCAGCTGATGTACGACACCTACAGTCGCATTTTTACCCGACTGGGGCTGGAGTTTCGGCCGGTACAGGCTGACAGCGGCGCCATTGGCGGCAATGTCTCTCACGAGTTTCACGTACTGGCTGATTCAGGCGAGGACGCCATCGCCTTCTCATCAGGCGGTGAATATGCCGCCAATGTCGAGCGTGCCGAGGCCATCGCACCGGCAGCAGAAACACCGGCGGCAACGACTGCCATGAGCACGGTCGACACGCCCGGGCAACACAGCATTGAAGATGTCTGCAAACACCTCGGCATTAAACCGGAGCAGTGTGTAAAAACTCTGCTGCTACAGGGTACGGAAGCTGCAACAGTCGCACTGATACTGCGCGGCGACCATGATCTCAACACCGTCAAGGCAGAAAAACTGGACGCCATTGCAGCACCCCTGCAATTTTCATCCGACCAACAGATACGCGCCGCTGCCGGCTGTGGCGCTGGCTCACTCGGCCCTGCGGGCCTGTCGATCCCGGTCATTGTTGACCACAGCGCTGCACAGCTGGCTGATTTTGTTTGCGGTGCCAACGAGGACGGCAAACACCTGACCGGGGTTAACTGGGGGCGTGATTTACCGCTACCCGAGTGCGCCGACCTGCGCAATGTCGTTGACGGTGATGCCAGTCCTGACGGCAAGGGTACGCTGTCGATTGCCCGCGGCATCGAAGTCGGCCACATCTTCCAGCTTGGCACGAAATACAGCAAGGCCATGGGCGCTACCGTACTGAATGAGCAAGGCAAGGAAGAAACCATGACCATGGGTTGTTACGGTATTGGCGTGAGCCGTATCGTTGCAGCAGCCATTGAGCAGAACAATGATGACAAGGGCATGATCTGGCCGACCGCCATCGCGCCGTTCCAGGTCGCCCTGTTGCCCATGAATATGAAAAAATCGCAACGCGTCCGGGAAGCGACCGAGGAACTTTAC
>JAOUCV010000035.1 GCA_029859555.1 Gammaproteobacteria bacterium | reverse complement strand
CGGTAGCCGGGAATGGGATGATGAAGGACTGCTTGACAAGGTGCGTGCCCTGAAATAACGACAGCACGGTAGTAAAACGCAAGGGACCGGACTGCAATGTCATGATGTCAGGGGGCGTGTGCATGGTCATGACGACAGCCCGGTCCCTGCGAGTACTCTTTCAGCTTTGGCCCGTGCAATCCTGGTTACGGGCCGAGCTCCAGTATTACCCGGACGGCCGGGCAGAAACCGCGATATGAGTCACGCTTCACTGTTCCCGGATATCTGCGGCTACCATCCTGTTTTATCCAGTGGTTTCGTCCTGAATGACTTCAGGTGGGCCCTGTGCCTGCGCGACAGCAGCCTGGCGTAAAGCGATAATTGCCGAATCGGCCGGCACAAGAGCCTGCAAAAACCGGATGTACCCGCAGGAGCGGGCCTCGTGTGCGAATTATTTCAGTGTTTGCTCAAGCCATAATGACGCAGCAAGGGCGCCATACTTGTGGCCTGTACAAACAGGGTGAACAGCACTACACCAAAGGCAATCGACTGGATGGTCCACCAGTAGTCCAGTGAGACAGGTAACGACAGGGCCAGCGCAAGGGTAACCGCACCGCGCAGACCGCCCCATAGCATGACAACCTGAAACGGACGACCAATAGGTTCAATCGGTGTTATCCGGTTCAGTAAAGGTACGCAGGTAAAAATCCCCAGTGCGCGTGCCAGCAACACACCGGCTACACCTATCAGCATGGCGAGCCAGCGTTCCTCAAACATTCCCGATGTGACAGTAACGCCCATGAAGAGGAATACCAGTGCATTGGCGACATAGGCATTAAATTCCCAGAGTTCCTGCTCGAAACCGGACTGCTTGCCGGTCGTCGTATGCCGGCTCCTGTAGCCGAGAAGGAGCCCGCTGACAAGTACTGCCATTACGCCTGATACATGCAGCAGAGACTCGGCGATGATAAATGCCAGGTAGGCACTGATTATGGTTGCCAGTGCCTTGATGATTGTCTCACTGAGCAGTTTTATCAGGATGGAGAATATCAACCCCGTGCCCAGCCCCACTGCAATGCCACCGAAGAAAACGCGCAGAAACTGCAGGCCGGCATCTGTGATCGACATGGGTCCGCCACTGCCGGTTGCCAGTGCCAGAAATACACTGAAGACGACAATGGCAACCGCATCATTGAACAGGCTTTCACCCTCCATGAGGATAGCAAGACGCTCGGAAACACCCATCTGTCGCAGCAGGGCTACCACCGCCACCGGATCAGTTGCTGACAGCAGTGCGCCTGTTAACAAGGCTGCAATCCAGGGAAAGCCGGTCGAGTGACCAATGCCGAAGTAAATAAGTGTGGCTGTTACCAGTGTTGACAGCAACATCAGGGGGATGGCCAGAAACAGAATGGGCAGCAGGTTTTTCCACAGCAGACCGGCATTGATGTTATAGGCTGCTTCAAAAACCAGTACCGGCAGGAACACAAAGAAGATCAGGTCATGGAAATTTTCCGCCCGAATGCCGGTGTCGATGCCAGCCACTACCAGCAGTTCCGAGGCAATAAAGCCGGTGATGACGAGGATGGCGGTAAACGGCAGGTGAACTTTTCGTGCCAGCGGCTGAACAAGGATTGCCAGCAGCAGCAGGCTGAACAGCAGCAGCAGGGAGTGTTGAGTTGCTGTTGCCATGTGTTATTTCTTTAAATTGCGCCGGCTTTTTGCCTGCTCGGCTGCATGTCCGGATGTAATTCGTTGAGTGGCACGGAGAGTCCGTTGTTACCAACGACCCGGGCATGGAAGCGCAGCAACTCACGCGGCTCCTTCACGCCGCAGGAGTGCGCGATGATGCCGACTTCGTAGACCATGTTTTTCGCATAGCTGGCAACGCGCACAGCCTTGTCATCCGGGTTCAGGCCTTTTTGCAGGCGCCTGTTATGGGTGGTGATGCCGGTGGGGCAGGTATTCTTGTTGCATTGCAGGGCCTGGATACAGCCCAGCGCAAACATAAAGCCACGCGCCGAGACAACAAAATCAGCACCCATGCACAGTGCCCAGGCAACATCGGCCGGGGTGATCAGCTTACCGGAAGCAATGACTTTTACCCGCTCACGCAAACCGTATTCATTGAGCTTGTCGATCAGCAACGGCAGGCTTTCGCGCAGTGGCAGACCGACATCATCAATCAACGGCATCGGGGCGGCACCGGTACCGCCATCTGCACTGTCCACGGTTATAAAATCCGGCGCAGTTTCGATGCCTCGCTCCAGTACTTCTGCAAACAGCTTGTCCAGCCAGCCATAGGCGCCGATGACTGCCTTGAAGCCAACGGGTTTTCCGGAGACATCGCGTACCCGGTTGATTACATCCAGCAGCTCGGTGTTTGAATTGATATCTGTATGACGATTGGGGCTGATGGCGTCGCTGCCGACTGTTATGCCGCGAATGTTGGCGATTTCTTCGGTCACCTTGCCGCCCGGGAGAATACCGCCCTTGCCGGGTTTGGCACCCTGGCTCATTTTCAGTTCAAACATGCGGACACTGGTATGTGCAGCTACTTCACGTATCCTGTCGTCGTCCAGGTTACCCTCCAGGTCGCGCACACCGTTCTTGGCAGTGCCTATCTGAAAGACAATATCCGCGCCGCCTTCCAGGTGGTAGGGCGACAGGCCGCCTTCACCGGTATTCATCCAGCAACCGGCAGTTTTTGCACCCTGTGACAGTGCAAGTACCGCAGGTTTCGAAATGGCGCCGTAACTCATGCCGGAAATATTGAACAGCGACGAGGTGGTGTAGGGGGTGCGGCAGTTTGGCCCTATTGTGATATTACCTGGCACGGCTGCATCTACGCCGAGGGTGGGGAAGGGACAGTTTACGAACAGGACGGTGCCGGTCGGGCGCAGGTCACGGCTGGAGCCAAAACCGACAGTATTGTCGATGTTCTTGGCGGCCCGGTAGGCCCAGGAACGCTGTGCCCGGTTAAAGGGCAGTTCCTCCCGGTCCATGGCGAAGAAGTACTGGCGGAAGAACTCACCGATGTGTTCAAAAAAATACCGGAACCTTCCGACTACCGGATAATTTCTGCGGATGGCACTTTTTGTCTGGGTGATGTCGACAAAAAACATCACAATGATGGCCAGTACCCCAAAGCCGATCAATATGACGAACAGGGCCGCAAACACCTGCATGATGGTTGCTATAACCGGAAATGTTTCACCGGAAATCATGTCCATGTGAATACCCCGTTTTTAAATTGCAAGTAATGGACTGACCGATGCTGCTGGTATCTACAGCACCGGCCTGAATTGACTTTCAGGAACTATCAGCTGTACGCCATTTACGTGCAATCCAGTAATCAAGGCTGAAATACCTGCCACCTCCCCAAAACAGCAGGGCCAGCAGCATGATTAGATAGGTAACAGCAAATTCGACACCGTTGTTGAGAACAACAAAGCTGCCATTCTCTGTCAGCCAGCTGTAGTCTCCGTGTTGTTGCAGTATTTCCCTGGCCTTGTCGAGGCGTTCGACGGCACCTTCGGTACGCGCTGTCGCAAAGATGCCGCTGCCCTCTGCAATGGCCGACCAGCCGTTTGGCAGGTGCACGGTCACCGCGGCGACAATCATGGTGACGATCAGGGGTATGGAGATCCAGCGTACCGCGAGGCCGATCAGCAACAGGATGGCACCGAAATATTCTGTATAGGATGCCAGGTAAGCCATCAATTCAGGAAACGGCAGGCCAAGTCCCCAGTCGGGATTTCCAAACCAGTCAATAATGTCCTGCTTGGGGGCGAAGTCACAACCGCCGCCAGCATTGCTCATACAGTCAAGTCCTGCATTGTTGAGTTTATGAGTGCCGCCCATCCAGAAGATCGGCACCAGGTACAGGCGTAGTGCCAGCGGCGCCAGAAAATCGATTGCACGTGTTTTGTCGAGCAGGTTCTGGAAAAAATTAAGTAGACTGACCATGGATATATCCCCCACTACGTAGTTTTTTATAACTGCATGCTGCAGCTACTGTTATTCAAGTATTGATTTTTGTACCAAGAATGATGTCTTTAGCAGCCAGTCCGGCAAGTATTTCTGCTCCCCCTGCGATGACAACCTGCGGTTGAGGGTGTGACATCTCGAGTGCAATGCAGTCTAGCAACAGTTTCCCGTTTTTACTGCTGTTTTCGCTGATCAGCTCCAGCAGGCGCTTGGTTACCGGGTTCACCTCCATGAAACCGACGGCATCCTGACGGTTACGATAGACAACTATGTTTGTTGGCTGCTCGCCCGGTTCTTCCGGTATGAAATCCGGTCCGATCCGGTGAACCGGAAAACGATAGCTGAGATGCCAGGCAAGCGGGGAAAGCACAGGTATGCCGGTCAACAGGTTTCCTTCGGGGTTGACGTTTTCCTGGTCGGTTGATTCTTCCGATATGGATAAGGCCAGTTCAGCCCATTCGTAATGGGCCAGTTCACGGAGGAATGGCAAGTCATTTGCCTGTGTGTCACGCTCGTTCTTCAGCCAGTTGATGAATTCCCTGGGGATTTCAAGAAACAGCGGCGTTTGGGCCCGGTGGTGACTGAAATAATCGCGCACCAGCAGCTGCCAGTCAGTGTCGTTATAAAGAGTCCGCAGCACCGGAAAAGTACCGCTAAGGAAACCTTCCACATTGTTGTAAAACAGTTCCCGGTAAATAGCCATGCGCCGGTCTTCAATATCGGCAGGTGCAGGCTGGTTCTCAGGGTCGCGTATATGTGCGGCAAACTCATATTGCCGGCGAATGAAATCAGGCAAGCTTTCCATGCGCGATATCTCCGTCATGGTTTTTATTGCACCTGGATTGCAGACTTGCAATCCGGCTTACCTCGGTAAGCAGTTGCGGCAGCGGCGGGATATTGAAGTCACGTTCAAGTAATGTCGGAAAGACGCCAAAATGTTCATAGGCGGTTTCCAGTAAAGACCAGACCGGTTCGATTACATCTGCACCGTGGGTATCAACCTTGAGGTCGTCGGCCTCGTCATAGTGGCCGGCAATATGGCAGTATGCGATATGCTCTGCCGGCAGTGATTTCAGAAATTCTTCTGCGTTATAGCCATGATTGATGCTGTTTACGTAAATATTGTTCACGTCCAGCAGCAGGTCGCAGTCGGCTTCTTTCAGCACCGCATTGAGGAAGTCGATTTCTTCCATTTCCTTGCCAGGTGCCGCGTAGTAAGAAACATTTTCCATTGCGATACGGCGTTCCAGTATGTCCTGCACGCGCCGAATACGACCGGCAACGTAGTGCACGGCTTCTTCAGTAAAGGGAATCGGCATCAGGTCATAGAGGTGCCCGTCATCACTGCAATAGCTGAGATGCTCGGTATAAAAGCGGAAGTTATGTTCGTCAAGCAGGCGTTTTACCCGGTGCAGGAAAGTTTCATCAAGCGGGGAGGGGCTGCCGATTGACAGCGACAGTCCATGGGCAACAAACGGATAGCGTTCGGTAAAACGACGAAAGTCCTTGCCCATTTTTCCGCCGATGCCTATCCAGTTCTCCGGGGCAACCTCGAAAAAATCGACAGCTTCAGTAGGGGTTTTCTGCAGCGGCCCCATCAGGGACCGCCGCAGGCCCAAACCAGATCCTGAGACAGGATAGGTTTTAGTGCTCACAGCAGGTTTGCCTGCTGCTTATTTCTTTTCACCGCCGCATTTGCCTTCACCGCATTTGCCTTCGGCCTCTTTCTTTTCACCGCCGCATTTGCCTTCACCGCATTTGCCTTCAGCCGTGGCCTTTTCGGCGCCTTCTGTCTTGGCACCGCCGCACTTGCCTTCGCCGCATTTGCCCTCGGCCTTGCCCTTGTCATCGCCTGCCATGTGGCTATCGGCAACCATGTAACCGCCGGCCAGTTCAGACATGGCAAAAGGATTCTCTGCGGCATTGGCAATGGGTGCACTGGCCAGTGAAGTAACGAATGCTGCGCCCAGGGCGATAGCGAGGGGTTTCTTGGTGATTTTTTCTGACATGTGTATGTCTCCGAGTGGGTTTTTAAAACAGGGCAACTGCCCCGGGTAGTTCTGATCGCTAATTGCGACCTTTTGTTGTGTCAGTGATTACGACATTGAGGTATTGAGAAAGTTTCTGTTTTGCCTGTACCAGAAAAAACAGCTTGTCGCATGCTGATTCGGTTGCAAATATAACAGAAAAACATAAGGTTACAATATAATTTTGCTCTGCGGACGGATGCGAGAGAGTAATTTTCGAAGCTATCAGTCCAGTTGTTTATGCCGATATTCACACAAATCGGAGATCAGGCACGACTGGCACCTGGGCTTGCGGGCAATACAGCTATAGCGCCCATGCAGGATCAGCCAGTGGTGTGCGTTGAGCTTGAACTCATCGGGTACCAGCCGCAGCAGCCGTTTTTCAACCTCGTTTACATCCTTGCCTGGCGCGATACCGGTGCGGTTGGATACCCGGAAGATGTGGGTGTCCACGGCAATGGTGGGTTGCCCGAAGGCGGTGTTGAGCACTACGTTGGCGGTCTTGCGCCCGACACCGGGCAATGCCTCCAGTGCGGCCCGGTCTTGTGGAACCTTGCCGTTGTGCTGCTCTGCAAGTATGCCGCAGGTCTTGATGATGTTACTGGCCTTGGTGTTGAAGAGGCCGATGGTTTTTATATGTTCCTTAAGTCCGGCTTCTCCGAGCCTGAGCATGGCAGCGGCTGTCGTTACTTTTTTGAACAGGCCTTTGGTGGCCTTGTTAACGCCGACGTCGGTTGATTGAGCCGACAGTATCACGGCGATCAGTAACTGAAACGGGTTGTTGTATCGCAGTTCGGTAGTGGGTTCGGGGTTGGCGTCACGCCATCGTGTAAATATTTCCTGGCGCTTGTTGCGGTTCACGGTTGATTTGACATTCTATGCCTGTACCGGCCGGGCAGCAGGTGCTGACTTGATTGCCGCTCTTTTTTCGCGTCCGGCGTTGATGATGTTGATGCCGGCTATCAGGAAACCGAGTCCGAGGAATGCGCCCGGTGGCAGGATAGCCAGCAGAAATCCCCGGTAGTCCTCGAGAAGGATTACCTCCAGCTGATTGCCAAACTCGCCAAACATCAGGTGTGCCTGTGCCAGCAGGGTGCCCTGTCCGATGAGTTCGCGCATGCCACCGAGCGTGACCAGCACCAGGGTAAAGCCGACACCCATTGCGAGTCCGTCCAGCAAGGCACGGTCCACGGTGTGCCTGGAAGCAAACGATTCTGCACGGCCGATGATGGCGCAGTTGGTAACAATCAGGGGGATAAATATGCCAAGTATCAGGTAGAGATCATGCAGCCAGGCGTTCATGGCCAGTTCAATCACCGTGACAATGGAGGCGATGATTAATACGAAAACCGGGATACGAATTTCTGGACGAACCAGTCTGCGAATCAGGGAAACGATGACGTTGGAGGCAACCAGTGTCAACGTGGTCGCCAGTCCCAGCCCCAGCCCGTTGATGACGGTGGTGGTCACGGCCAGCAACGGACACAGGCCCAGCAGCTGCACCGTCCCCGGGTTATTCAGCCACAGGCCTTCCTTGAAAATATGTGTATAGCTCGGGTCGTTCACGGTTTGCTGTCCTTCTGCTCTGCACCGGCGCCGGCAAACAGGGCTTCCTGATGGTTGCGATAGTATAGCAAGGTCTGCCGTACTGCCTCGACAATGGCCCGTGGTGTGATGGTGGCGCCGGTCAATTGATCAAAATCTCCGCCATCCTTGCGCACTTTCCAGCGCTCCGGTGTCGGCTTCTCCAGTGACTTGTTATCAAACAGGTGTATCCAGTCCGAGCGGGTCTCGTCAATGGCGTCGCCGAGCCCTGGCGTTTCACGGTGTGCCACGACCCGCACGCCACTCAGCGTGCCATCCACCCTGATGCCAACGAGCAGCTTGATAGTGCCGTTATAGCCGTCAGGAGCAACCGGTGTCATTACCAGCGCAACCGGCTGACCTGCCATGGTTGCGCGGTAAACGGTTATCCCCCCGGCAGGACCTGTCAATGACTTGCTGGTTACGGTGATAGCATCTTCCAGCAGGGTGTTGTCGTGCGTTTCCGGTGCAATCAGGTGATGCAACTTGCGCAGCAGGGTGGCGCGCTCATTGGCTGCAATACGTTCACGGGTATTGTCGAAGGTATATACCACCAGTGCTGTGCCAACAAGGGCAAACAGCAACAGGACGATGGCAGTAATGATAACCTGGCGATAGTTCACGGCCTGTTTCCGCCTCCCTCTCCAAATACCCGCGGCCGGGTGTAGTAATCAATCGTCGGTGCTGCCAGGTTCATGAGCAACACTGCAAAGGCAACACCGTCCGGGTAGCCACCCCAGGTACGGATGATATAAGTCAGCAGGCCGATGCCGATACCGTAATAGATGCGCCCGCGTGGAGTGGTGCTGGCCGAGACCGGGTCGGTTGCAATGAAGAACGCGCCAAGCATGGCGGCACCACTGAACAGCTGGAACAGCGGTGTCGAATAGATGTCCGGGTTGACGGCATAGAATACGAAGGCGATCACGGCGAGGCCGCCGAGCATACCGGCTGGAATCTGCCACTGGATGACCTTCGTCTGCAGCAGCCACAGACCGCCCAGCAGGAACCACAGGTTGATCCATTCCCAGCCGACACCGGCAAAGCTGCCAAACAGCGGGCTGTTGTGAATTTCACTGAGCGTCTCGTTCAGGCCCAGTCGTGTTTTTATACTGTCCATCGGTGTTGCCATGGTGACGGCATCAAGCGACTGTCCGGCGGGCAGGTTGCCGGTCATAACCAGTGACAGCGTGTCCATGAAGCCGGGGTGCGCGCCGGGCGCCGACCACAGTGTTAACTCCAGCGGGAACGAAATCAGCAGCACCACATAGCCGGCCATTGCCGGGTTGAACGGGTTGTAACCCAGTCCGCCGTAGAGTTGTTTCGCTATGACAATGGCAAACAGGCTGCCGATCACCGGAATCCACCAGGGCGTCAGTGGCGGCAATGCCAGCGCCAGCAGCACGGCTGTGACCAGTGCACTGCCATCCAGCAAACCGGCAAGCGCGGCCCGTCCGCGCAGTTTCAGAACCACGGCTTCGGCCAGCAGCGCAGTGATGGCGGCGATCAGGATGTTGAACAGCACGCCCCAGCCGAATATCCAGAAGGCGCAGGTGGTGCCGGGTATCAGTGCCAGTAGTACCCGAAACATCATCACAGAGACGCTGCCGCTGACCGGCAGGTGTGGCGAACTGTATGTTTTGAATTCCATCAGTTATTGCTTCCGGGTTGTTTTTTCTGGCGGCGTTCGTCGGCCTCGGCGATCATGCGCTGTTGTTCGCTTGTCAGGTTGTCTATGTTTTTCGGCACGCTCTCAGCCTGTTCTTTTTTAAGTTTCACGCGCTCCAGTGCCGCCTGGATGGCGGTCTTCTTGGCATCCTTGCTACCGTCATCACCGGCCAGTGCCTGCTTTTTCCTTGCCATGCGATCAGCGCGCTCCTGCTTGATGCGCTGCAGTCGGGACAGGCGCGACTCGTGACGTTTGCGGGCGATATCAGCCGCCTGTTTCTGTGCTTCCTGGGTCCATATTTCTGTTTTTGCGTGGCGGTAATATTGCACCAGTGGTATGTGGCTGGGGCAGACATAGGCGCAGCAACCGCACTCAATACAATCAAACAGGTTGTAATCCTGGGCAGCATCATAATTGTTACTGCTTGCGTACCAGAACAGTTGTTGTGGCAGCAGGTCGGCCGGGCAGACGTCCGTGCACTTTGCGCAACGGATACATGGTTGCGCCGGAGGCGGTGCCGGCATCTCTTTACGCGTAACAGCGAGTATGCAATTGGTTGTTTTGATTACCGGTATATTGTCGTTTTGCACCGCGTAGCCCATCATCGGACCACCAATCAGCAGGCGCTCGACATCTTTTGTATAACCACCGGCTGCTGCTACCAGCTGGCCGACAGGTGTCCCCAGCAGGCATTCGAAATTTTGTGGTTGTGCAACGCCTTCCCCGGTAACCGTTACGATACGTGACATCAGCGGTTGCCGTTTGACTACAGCATGGTAGACCGCGGCAGCAGTGCCGACGTTTTGGCAAACAATGCCGATATCCGCCGGGAAGCCCTCCCCGGGAACCTCGCGGCCGGTCAGTATCCGGATCAGCTGGCGTTCACCGCCACTGGGATAGATTTCAGGAACCCGCGTTATGGTAATGCCGGTTTCATTGACAGCATGCAGCGCGGCTCGCAGTGCCTCTTCAGCCGCTTGCATGTTGTCTTCTATGGCAATGATGCAGGCATCCGGCTGCACGCCATGACGCATGATCCTGATACCTTCGACAACCTCGGTTGCGCGTTCCTGCAGCAAACGGTTATCACAGGAAATATAGGGTTCACATTCGGCTGCATTAATTAGCAGCAGCTCAATATGCTGTTCAGGGCTGCACAGTTTTATCCGTGTTGGAAAACCGGCACCACCCATACCGACAATACCGGCATGCTGAACAAGTTCACACAGTCTTGCCGGCTCGATCTGCAGGTAATCTATCGCATCTTGCTGTTCATCTGCGCTGCGATCGTGGCCGTCGGTTTCAATGACAACGCAGTTTTCCTTGATGCCTGAGGGGTGTGGAATGAGTCGTTCTTCAACGGCAATAACAGTGCCGGAGCTGGAGGCGTGCACCGGGACACTGAACTGACCGGGCGCCTGTGCGATCACCTGTCCCTTGTAAACAGTATCTCCCGGTTTCACCAGGCACTTGCCCGGATTGCCAATATGTTGCTGAAGCGGGATGGTCAGCAGCGGCGGAATGTCGACCTTGCCGATCGGCCTGTTTGCCGTAATCTCCCGGTGTCCCGGCAGCCGCAGCCCGCCATGGAAAGTATGCAGCCGGTCGAACGACACTTTACGCGAGCGCTTGAAGCTGTTTCCCGAATCTGTCATGCCTGCTCGTTCTCTGCTGTGCCGGTATCGGGTTTTGGCCAGATCCAGTTACGCGCCGTGGTTTTTACCGGAACAACGTGGATGCATTCGACCGGGCAGGGCGGAATACACAGATCACAACCGGTGCATTCGCTGGTGATGACAGTATGCATTTGCTTGGCGGCGCCCAGGATGGCATCAACCGGGCAGGCCTGTATGCACAGCGTGCAGCCGATGCACACCTGTTCATCGATTATGACAACGGTTTTCTCGCTATGCTCGCCGTGTTCCGGATTCAGTGGTTTCGGGTCTTTTCCGAGCAGGTCGGCGAGTGCCTGTATGGTGCTCTCGCCGCCCGGCGGGCACTGGTTGATATCGGCTTCATCTGCGGCGATGGCTTCCGCGTACGGGCGACAGCCGGCATAGGTGCACTGGCCACACTGCGTTTGTGGCAGCAGCTTGTCAATCTGGTCGACCACCGGGTCGCTGTCGACGCGAAAACGGATGGCAGCGTAACCCAGTACCAGACCAATCACTGCGGCCAGCAGTCCGAATGTAATAAGTGCGGTTAGCATTGATGAGGGGTCAGGCTGCTGTAATTAACCTTTCACCAGCCCGGAAAATCCCATGAAGGCAAGTGACATGAGGCCGGCGGTTACCAGTGCGATGGCCGAGCCCCGGAAAGGCACCGGCACATCGGCAGCCGCGACGCGTTCACGGATTGCAGAGAACAGGATCAGCACCATTGAAAAGCCGACGGCAGCACCAAAACCGTAGACGGCGGATCCAATAAAATTCAGATGTTGCTGTACGTTCAGCAACGCGACACCGAGTACCGCGCAGTTGGTGGTAATCAGCGGCAGGAAGATTCCCAGCACCTTGTAGAGCAGCGGGCTGGTTTTATGCACCACCATTTCGGTGAATTGCACCACCGCGGCAATGACCAGGATGAAGGTGATGGTGCGCAGGTATTCCAGTCCAAGCGGTATCAACAGAAACTCGTTTGCCAGATAGCTGCAGATGGAAGACAGCGTCAATACAAAGGTGGTTGCCAGTGCCATGCCGGTGGCGGTATCGACATTGCGCGACACGCCCATGAACGGGCACAGCCCCAGGAATTTCACCAGGACAAAGTTATTTACCAGCACAGTGCTGATCAGGATCAGTGCAAGTTCAGTCATTGGCTATTTCTGTAACAGTGTTTTAAAAACCCTGTAGGAGCGGATCTCGTCCGCGATGGTTTTATTT
>JAOUCV010000282.1 GCA_029859555.1 Gammaproteobacteria bacterium | reverse complement strand
TTTGCGTCTCGTTCGTGCGCCAGACTCGGGTTTGTCGCGAGACTTTTTTCTGCGCGGCGGTTTGTCGTGCGCTTCCCAGCTCTTGTCAGCCTTGCGTTGCGGTTTATTCTGCAACAGCAAGGGGGTATCACCCTGTAACAACTGGGCGAGTGCTGCCGCAATCTCATTGGCAGGTACATTGTGTTCATGCTGGTACTGTTCGATTAATTGCGTGAACAGCTCCAGTTGTTCATTCGCCAGCGTATCGGTAATACGTTGCTTGAATTTGGCGATGCGTTTATCGTTGATCAGTTCGGTGGAAGGCAACTCCATGATGTCGATCTTTTGCCGCGTTGCCTTTTCAATCGCGCCAAGCATGCGCCTTTCACGGGGTGCAACAAACAGGATAGCGTCACCCTTGCGCCCTGCCCGGCCGGTGCGACCAATGCGGTGCACATAGGCCTCGGTATCGTAGGGGATGTCGTAATTAATGACGTGGCTGATACGCTCAACGTCAAGGCCACGCGCAGCCACATCGGTCGCAACCAGTATGTCCAGCTTGCCTTTCTTTAGCTGTTGAATGGTGCGCTCACGTTGATTCTGTGCGATATCCCCGTTCAGTGCGGCCGTGTCATAGCCACGTGCCTGCAATTTTTCCGAGAGCTCGATGGTGGCCGTCTTGGTACGCACAAAAACCAGCATGGCATCAAAGGTTTCAGCTTCGAGTATGCGCGTCAGCGCATCCAGTTTGTGTATACCGCTGACCGGCCAGAAGCGTTGTCGTATGGTATCTGCAGTCGTAGTTTTAAGCTTGATGGTGACCTGGGCAGGATCGTGCAAATGTTTTGCGGCGATGCGACGCACCTGTTGTGGCATGGTCGCCGAAAACAGGGCTATCTGTCGGTTCTCCGGCGTTTGCTCAAGCACCCATTCCACATCATCAATGAAACCCATGCGCAGCATTTCATCCGCTTCATCCAGCACCAGTGCAGCAAGCTTGTCGAGTTTCAGGGTGCCTCGACGCATGTGGTCCATTACACGTCCGGGTGTCCCCACCACCACGTGCACACCGCGTTTCAGGGCATGTATTTGCCCGCGGTAATCCTGGCCGCCGTAGACAGGCAGCACGTGAAAGCCTTTCAGATGCCGCGCGTATTTTTGAAAGGCCTCCGCGACCTGTATAGCCAGTTCGCGGGTTGGCGCCAGCACCAGCACCTGCGGTTCTTTCTGTTTTAAATCAAGGTTGGATAGTATCGGCAGGGCAAAGGCTGCCGTCTTCCCGGTTCCGGTTTGCGCCTGACCGATAATGTCTTTGCCTTCCAGTAATAGCGGAATCGTCTGTGCCTGAATTGGCGAGGGAGTCTCATAGCCGACTTCATCGAGGGCCTTGAGAAGCTGCTTGTGCAGCGCCAGCTCCTTAAACGTGGTTATTACTGTATCGGTGGTCATGTGTAATGCCTGGAACGGGTGGAATGCGCACAGCGCAAGAGGTTTGCCGGGTGGCCTGATTGCCCCTGCTTGAAGTGAACCCGGATAAAATCAGGCGGGCTGCGTAGTGTACCGGCATATCTGCTATGTTTCATGTGTTAATTACAGTTAAAACAACCAAATAGTAGCTGCCGGGCGTCTCTGCATGCAGTCGCAAAGCGGCGTCGCGCGCCAAATACACGGAAACGTGACGGCAATGACCTTCAATGGATGAATTGATAGCGGCTTTTATCTTTTTCTTTGCCGTTATTGGCCCGATCGGAACGGTGCCGGTATTCATTGCGGTGACCGGTAATTACGAGGAGCAGGTCAAAAAACACGCTGCTATCAGGACCACACTGGTATCGGCGCAATCCTGTTGTTTTTCGTGATCGCAGGCAAAGTCATTCTTACTGCCATTGAGATACCGCTGACAGCATTTCAGATTGCCGGTGGCATTGTCCTGTTTGTTTTTGCCCTGGCAATGATCCTTGCGGAGAATTGCCGGGAAACAAGGAATATTTCACATTCTGAAAAGCAAGCATTCGAGTGAACAGCTGCTGCAGATATGGGTGCAGCAATAACCGGGTGGCGCGGGATAAGTGGCTAAATGTGATGCTGGAAAAAATGCGCCCTTCAGAGCATTTTTTCCCTGCAGGTATAAAATGTAAAGGCTTGAATAATATGGCGGAGAAGGTGGGATTCGAACCCACGGAACCTTACGGTTCAACGGTTTTCAAGACCGCCGCTTTCGACCACTCAGCCACCTCTCCAATGCGGCGACAGGATACCGGAATTCATGCTGTTTTTACCAGTAAAAAACCATATGAATCTTATGTTTTTGAAGTTGCCCTTTAGAAAAAGAGTGATATCCTTATATGAACCAAATGATGGGGGTGCAGTCATATCATCAGTTTGGTCACTTTTTGAATCCTGAGGAAATTAACACTATGAGCATGATGGACAAAACGATTACCGGTTCCGGACAGTCAGCACTGGCAACCAACAAGGTACTTCGCAACACCTATACCCTGCTTTCCATGACACTGCTGTTCAGCGCCCTGTGTGCCGGCATTGCTGTTGTCATGAATATGCCGCCAATGGGCATAATCATTACCCTGGTCGGCTATTTCGGCCTGCTGTTCCTGACGACAAAGCTGCGTAACAGTGCCTGGGGCCTGGTATCTGTATTTGCCCTGACCGGCTTCATGGGGCTGACGCTGGGTCCGATCATCAGCATGTACCTGTCGATCCCGAATGGTGAGCAGATAGTCATGACTGCCATGGGCGGTACCGGTGTGATCTTCCTTGGGCTGTCCGGTTATGCATTGACGACTCGCAAGGATTTCAGCTTCCTCGGTGGCTTCCTGATGGTCGGTATTCTGGTGGCATTCCTGGCCGGTATTGCCAGCATGTTCCTGAGTATGCCGGGTCTGTCACTGGCGGTATCCGCCATGTTCATCCTGTTGATGTCCGGCCTGATCCTGTACCAGACCAGCCAGATTATCCATGGTGGCGAGACCAACTACATCATGGCAACCGTGACGCTGTATATCTCTATCTATAACCTGTTCCTCAGTCTGTTGCAGTTGCTGGGTGCGTTTGGTGGCAATGACTGACAGCGGTCTGTAATCAACATCCAAAGGCCCCGCATTGCGGGGCCTCTTTTTATGGGAAACCGGTATGCAAGAAACATTTGAAGCGCGCAATGAAGTAGAAGAAAAACTGCTGTCCGCACAGGAAGGCCAGTTGACCAGTGAAGCACTGATGGAATACATGATGGATGCGCAGTTGTTTATGCCGGTGAAAGATGCAATTGGTATTGAAGGTTTCACCAGCAGCGACAAGGCCGTGCCCTTGACACTCAAGACAGAAGACAATATCGAGGTGCTGATCCTGTTTACCAGCCCGGACCGCTCCAAGGAATTCCTGCAGGAATTTCCCGGTTATGATGGTGGCCTGCTGGCCGAATTCAAATGGGTGCTGGAGCGCACCGGCAGTGGTATCGGTATCTCCATCAATCCGGACTGGCCCGTGGGTATGGACCTGGAGCCG